>NZ_CAWUDL010000002.1:0-164242 GCF_963920945.1 Anabaena sp. CCY 9402-a | reverse complement strand
ACGACCTATATTCATCAATTCACTATTTTGTTATTCTGTCAATGCGTAAGTCCTAGTCAACTGTTGTTGACTAAATTGTTACAAATTCGTTACATTAGTTTATATAAAGTAATAACTTGACCTGACAAACTAAAGACTTACTCAACTGCTCATCATTAAGTAAGGCAGTGAAATTGACTCAACTAAGCAAAAAGGGTTATACACTCAGTTGTCACCAAAATCAGAAATGTTTCTTGTGCAGTTAGTTCATCAAGGCTTAATTCAGTATTACTATCTTTCATTGACATTTGGACTTCTCATAATCACCTCGGTTTAATTACCGAGGTTTTTTGTTGGTTTAGCAGGCTATATATTTTAATAAGTTTTTACATTTTTTGGCAGTATACATTAAATTATCTACTTGTTATATCAATATAGGAAATATTTTCCCAAATAAAGTTAATATTTGTGATTGGTATTTTTCCAAATCTAGCTAAAGTAAATATTTTAACGCTGAAATTTGATATTTTATAACAGCGATCGCTCGTCAATCAGGAAATGATATTTCTTTCCTTGTAGTATTTTAATGAACACATTTCAAGTAACTGGATCAATCAAATAATCATACCCTTTAAAATTGGTAAATTTCCCAGTTTTTGTCAGTATTTTTCACATATTCTAAGTTTATCCTGATCAGTCGCAAGTATCAGTGAACCCGTTATTTATAACTCTGTTGATGCGTAAATCTGAGAAATTTTGAATAAAAACCAGGAGTTTTACATATAAATATATGCAAACAGAGACAGTAGCACTGATTTTAATTGTGGATAATAATCTGGATAATTCGAGATTTTTGTCTACCTTATTAACAGACTCAGGGTTTAGAGTTTTGGCCGCTACTAGTGGACAAGATACCTTCCAAAAACTAGATCATATTATTCCTGACTTAATTCTGCTAGAAGCGATGATGCCTGGAATAGATGTTTTTGATCTTTGTCGTCGAATTAAAATTGATCCGATATTGCAAAAAATTCCAGTCCTTTTAATGATTGCTAGTAATGAAATACAAAGTAGATTTTTAGAATTGAATTTAAAATCAGTTGATTATATAAATAAATCATTTATGCCAGCAGAGCTTTTAATTCGTATACGTTTGAATTTGAACTTACTTAACTTAACTCGCTCTCTTGATCAAAAAAATAGTCAACTTAATCAAGAGATTGTGGCTCGTCAGATAGCAGAAGCACAATCATACCAACTCAGCCAAGATTTAGAACAAAGAGTAATTGAGCGTACTCAAGAACTTACCTTGGTAATAAATGAGCTACAAGCACGAGAGGAGAAACTAACCTATGCAGCCTTTCATGATTCATTAACAGGCTTATTTAATCGTGCTTGGTTAATGCAATATTTATCAGACATTTTTGCACAGCAGCCACCACAACAGGGATACGCAATTTTATTTTTGGATCTAGATCGCTTTAAGAGTGTTAATGATCATCTAGGACATCTTGTTGGTGATAAATTATTACAACAAGTTGCCCATCGCCTGAAAAATTGCATCTCTCAGAGAGATAAAATTGTTCGGTTAAGTGGGGATGAATTTTTAATTTTTCTTGTCAATCAAGATGGCATTCAATCTGTTGAGGTAGTTGCAAACTTTATTTTGCAACAATTACATATACCTTTTGAGATTGACACGTATCAAATTTCTATTGGCGTTAGTATTGGTATTTTACCTTCTACTCTCAGTTATCAACAACCAACTGATATCCTCAGAGATGCTGATGCCGCAATGTACCAGGCCAAACGAGCCGGAAAAGGTTGTCATATAGTCTTTACGTCAGAAATGCAGCAGCAAACATTGCAACGCATTCAGCTAGAAAGTGAACTACGTCAAAGCATAGAAAAAAATGAGTTTTGCCTTTACTATCAACCTATATTTTGTTTAGCATCTCAAAAGCTAGTTGGTTTGGAAGCTCTAATTCAGTGGCAACACCCACAAAAGGGACTAATCTCACCAGATAAATTCATCAAAATTGCTGAAGAAATGGGCATCATTTCAACCCTGGACTTACTAGCATTACAGTTAGCGTGTCAGCAACTATATCTGTGGCGACAAGAATTTCCAATTGCGAATTCATTAGTAATACATATCAATATATCTGCCGTACAATTGCAACAGTTAGATTTAGTAGAACAAATTAAAAAAATTCTCAATAATAATCATATATCACCATCAGCAATGAGGTTAGAAGTTACAGAAAATGCTTTCATTAAAGCATCTAGTATTGTCAATCAAATTTTAGAAAAAATTCATACTCTTGGGATGAAACTATGTATAGATGATTTTGGCACTGGATACTCTTGTTTTAGCCAATTGCATACATTTCCTGTTGATACAATTAAAATTGATCGTTCATTTACCAAAAACTTAAATACTAATTCTAAAGGAACAGCTATTGTGCAGAATATGATTTCCTTTGCTAATGCTCTAGGAATTTCTGTTGTGGCTGAAGGTATTGAAAATCAAACACAGTTAAAAAGTTTGCAAGAATTTGGCTGTGAATTTGGACAAGGCTATTTATTTTCTCGACCTTTACCTAGTGAACAAGTAACTAGTTTTTTAAAATTACAAAATTTTTGAAACCAAAGAAATACTTCCCTTCTATCTCGTTCCCTATCACCTTTTACCGTTCGGACGTTCGGCGTTCTCTCAGTTCCTTGCCGGACGCTTACGCGTAGCACAGTGAAGCTTGTGACTTATTCCTTAAAAACGTAATTATATCAAAAACTCATCTAATGGTAGATACATAGAAAATTCTTATATGACATAATTATAGCTAGACAATTACAACAAGCAATCATCAACCTCAGATATTATGGCTCGGCTAGCTCAAGTTATTCAAAATACATTTATTCGTTTGGTAGCTTTCTTATCGTTTTTTTTCAAAAGAACTTTTGACTTTATTAGCAGTTTATTTAATGGTTTTGCTAATTTGTTTGGATTGAATAAACCTAGTTATTTTTTAGAATCTGAAGAAGTACAAAGTACAAAGAAATATTCAGATCAAGAGTCAATCACAACACAGCTAGATACTAAGCCTGAAATCTTGACTTCTGTTCGTCGCCGTCCTAACACCAAGATGGACTATTACGTCAAAATGGCGCGTGAAATTCAAAACAAATAGCTGAAGTCAAAGATAGTAATTTGGAAGAGGGGGTAGTGAATGCTGAGTCAACTGATATTCCCTACACCCCTCCTACCCTGGGTCTAATTCCACGACATTGGAGGTAAATTTAACTCACTTGATTCTAATGTGGTGAGGTAGTATTTAAACCATTGACCTGCTAATTGCCCTACCTCTTCAATTGCACCGGGTTCTCCAAACTGGTGAGTTGCACCGGGAATAATGTGTAATTTTTTGTGTTGTGCAGAAATTTGCGCGATCGCATCTTCATTCATGGCTATAATCGGGTAGTCATTTTCACCCACTATTAACAAAGTCGGTGCTTGTACCCAGGGTAAGGTTGCACTTACTAAGTCAGTTTGTCCACTACGGGAAACAATTGCTTTCACAATCATTGGACGTGCTGTAGCCGCTAATAATGCTGCTCCACTACCCCTATTTACACCAAAGTAGCCAACTTTGAGATTTTGGGTAGCAGGGTTTTCAGATAGCCAATCTGTTACAGCTACTACCCGTGTAGCTAAAAAATTAATATCACAGCGAAAATGCTGGGTACGTTGGTCTATTACTTCCTCTTCTTTAGTCATTAGGTCAATCAAAAAAGTTGCTAGTCTCCCTTCCTGACGCAAGATATGGGCAAGATAGTGGTTGAAAGTGCTATATCGACTACTGCCACTTCCTTGAGTAAATAGTATAATTCCCTCTGCATCTGTCGGTATAACTAGCTCTCCCTTTAAATGAATTGAGCCTAGTTCCAGAATGACTATTTGTTCTTCAACGTTCAATAGTGTGATTTTATTCATTGTTATAGCTTAAAAATGGGTTTAATCAGGGTTTAGAGATAATTTATGAGGAATTCTCACACCAGTTAAAATAATTATTAGATGAGGTCTTTCTCATTTCATTGATGAATCAAAACTGTTGATGCGGAGTTTAATTAACACAATTATCAAGATATATAGAATAATGATGATAGTTTCAATTTATAACTAAAATTTGAAGAGCTTGTTAGTCCTGATTTAAGATGATAGCTAGCTTAACAAAAATCAGGACGATACCTGTTAATTTTTCACTCTTTTATTTTATCTAGACTTATTTTATCTATATTAGCTTTATATAATCAATTAATTCAACTATCAAATTTAAGAATAATCATGAGCAAATATCTAAGAAATATATTTTTGTTAGATAAATCTAGTGAGTAGTATCTATTCAAAAGCCTTTTAAGTAAAATGGGAGACTATTAATTATGTATCACCGAATTTTAGTTGCTATTGACCAATCAGAAATGGGTGAATATATTTTCGAGCAAGCTGTATTTTTAGCTAAATCGACTGATGCAGAAATCATGTTGCTCCATGTTCTTTCTCCATTGGAAGACCCTTATCTCAGCCCTATATTTATGCAGCCTGATACCATGTATCCCACTGTACCAGCAGAACCAATGGACAGTTATATTCAACAGTGGGAAAAACTTAAACAAGAAAGATTAGAATGGTTGCGATCGCTCATGAATAAAGCTATCGATGTAGGTGTAAAAACTGGGTTTACTCAAAATATGGGTGATGCAGGTCGGATTATTTGTGAAGTAGCTCGTAGTTGGCCAGCTGACTTAATTATGCTTGGTCGTCGTGGTCGCGCTGGACTCAGTGAGTTTTTCTTAGGTAGTGTGAGTAATTATGTGATTCATCATGCTACTTGCTCAGTCATGGTTATCCAAGGCAAAATTCCTAGCACATCTGAGGCTCTTCAGTAAAAATACATAATTAATGTTTAAATTATACCGTTAAGGGCAAATTCTTAAAATCAGAATTTGTCCTTGATTTCTTGTACGACCCGATAAAAAATTTACATAATACTTTACAAAAGGGAGCTTTTATCAGTACAAATGATAAGATGAGTTCTAAATTTTACAATGACTAAGCTATGCCTTAGTTACTTTTTCACTATGGAAACACTTGCTTATTTGCATCTAGCCGAGAGTTACGAAGGATTTGCCAATTCAGAACAGCAAAGTCTTACTGATGCTATGTGCTTTCTGAAACTAGCATGGATAAAGAAGCACAGTCGAGTTTTTATCCTACTAACTGTTTCCTTTGCTATGGGTTCTATAAGTGTATCGAATCCAGCTATGGCTCTCAAAAGAGGTGATAGAAGCCCTCAAGTTATATCTCTTCAGCAAAAACTGCAAGCAGTGGGGTACTTTCAATCCAAACCCACAGGATATTTTGGCTCGGTGACAGAAACCGCAGTGATCAAATTTCAGCAAGCTCATGGCTTGAGGGGTGATGGAATTGTTGGTTCTAAGACACTGGCGGCTTTAGAGTCTAATTCAGGGTTAGGTGAATCAGCCGCATCAAACACCGAACATAGCACCGCGTCTTCAGTTGTTAATGATCCTCAATTACAGGTAACATCAAAGCGATCGCTAAAAAGAGGCGACAACAGTTATCGTGTGATGTCCCTACAACGCAAATTGCAAGCATCTGGATACTTTAATGCACCCATTACAGGTTATTTTGATGAAGCAACGCAAGCATCAGTAATCAAATTTCAACAAGGTAAGAGACTGACTATTGATGGTATTGCCGGGAGACAAACATTATCAGCTCTAGAGTCTAATTCTGGAGATTTCAACGCTGCACCTTTTTTGGCAACTTCTCCAGAACCTAAAATTACAGATAACTCTCCAGAGTCCAAGAATCAAGTCGAAATCGAACAACCACCAGCGAAAGTTTCCATTCGTCCACAAAAGATGAAACTGGTAAAAACAATTTCTTCTAGTAAAATTTCGCCTAAATCGGTGGTTTATTCGGGTAATGGCCTATTTTTTGCCCAGAACATGATGTATAACCACTCCATTACTGTTTATAACCGGGATTATGAATTAGTCAAAGTGATTCCCGATGAAGTAGATTTATCAAAATATGGTTATACCAAAACCCCAGGTAAATATAGAGGCGCACCAGTTGAGGCTAGTTTTTCCCACAATGGTAAGTATGCTTGGGTGTCTAACTATCAAATGTATGGCCCTGGTTTTAACAACCCTGGTAGTGATAAATGTCATCCATCTCAAAAAACTGACAAGAGTTTTTTATATAGAATTAATACAGACACTCTAGATATTGATAGAGTAATTCAAGTTGGTTCAGTTCCCAAATATGTAGCCACATCAGCTGATGAGCAACTGATATTAGTCAGCAACTGGTGTTCTTGGGATTTAAGTATTGTAGATGCCAATCAAAATCAGGAAATCAAACGGATTAAACTAGGAGCATACCCTCGCGGAATTGCCGTTGATACCAAATCCGAAAAAGCCTATGTTGCTGTCATGGGTTCTCAGAATATTGCTGAAGTCTCTCTGAGAGACTATTCTGTCAAATGGCTGAAAAATATAGGCAGTTCACCACGTCATTTGAACATAGATCCTACTGGTAAATATCTCTATGCTTCTTTAAATGGGGAAGGAAAAATTGCCAAGATTAGTTTATCCCAAAGAAAAGTAATAGATAAAGTCATCACAGGAAAAACGCCGCGTAGTATGGTGTTATCAGATGATGGTCAAATACTTTATGTTGTTAACTATAAAGAACATACTGTCAGTAAAGTTCGGACTAGTGACATGAAAGTGTTACAAAAAGTAAATGTAGATGCTCATCCCATTGGAATTACTTACGATCCACAAACTAGGGAAGTTTGGGTGGCTTGCTATTCTGGAAACATTATGATTTTTCAAGATTAGAGAAGATTGAATTTATTGGGTAAATATTAGGACTCCTATTTGATTTTTGTTGGCGTAGCCTGTGCTTGCGCTTAAGCACTCCGTACAGTCAAACAGCCCCCTTTTTTACTCCCTACTTCCGGATTACACAAATAATTATGGCTACGCTTCCGTAAGGGATACAAAAATCACAGATCATTACTACCTATTTGGTAGATATTTTCGGATAAATCTCTTATTTTGCTTTTAAATCAATGAATTAGCTGAATAACTTTAAAAAAATAGAGTAAAGCTGTCGCGATGAACTTTACCTTTCATCTTGCACCTCATGATTAAAATCGCGGCTACACAAGCGTTTCTGCCGGATGGCCTACTGACCCAGGCTTAAAAACCTGAATTTTGCGTTAAGTCGGTGGGTGGATTTATCTACGAGATGCTACGCGAAGAGTTATATAGCTACGACTTCCAGTCGTTCGGGCTTGATGCAAGTTAAGAGTTCTGAAAAGATGTAAGTTTTGTAACTAAATTTTATTTTTTTAAATTCTTCGACACAACTCATAAATATTTCTGACTCATAGGATTTTTATTGGCAATAAAAATCAGAATTTCCACGGATATAAATCAAATTAACAATCTCTAAAATAGTTACATCTAAATAAAAGCGTTTTAATGTTGGAGCATATAGTGAAGTGTAGCAATTCGATTTGATTCGTGAAAAAATTAACCGTAATTTATACTAGCTTGAGAACAATTTGTATCGTACATACTCAATTGCTGTATTTTTGCAGTGTTTTTAATTAACCTATTTTTTCATGATCAAATTAATTTTGTAACATTACAAAACATAAAAAGATAAAAGTCTACTATTTAAAACAGTAGCCTCAATAAATTTATCAACATTAAACAGCTTTCTTAGGGTATCTGAATAGATGAGCTATTGAAAAAGCTGGCTTGTGAATTAAAACACACAGTATGAACACCTGGAACTGATGGTATCAAATAACATTTTAGATGAATTTAAAAACTGCACTCAACTGCAATATAACGGGCAGTTGATTCTTAGTAGTCCAAAAGAACATCAATGGACTTTCTACTATCGATTAGGAAGGATAGTTTGGGCGGCAGGAGGAACGCATCCTTTTCGGCGATGGCGTAGACTTATGGCTCAACATTGCCCGCAAATTGATGTCGATAAAATCCAATTACGTAAGCAAGACGTAGCAACTAATTACTGGGACTATCGTCTTTTGGAAGTTTTGTATAAAAAACAAAAAATTCAAAGAGAACAAATTCACGCTATTGTAGAAAATACTTTAGCAGAACTTTTATTTGACCTAGCCCAGCAGACAAAGTTTGTTGCAGTCAAGTGCGATCGCAATCAAGGGGTGATCCTAGAAACACCCATGAGTTTTACTAGTGCAGATGTGTCGATGAAACAAATGCAAGACTCATGGAATGTTTGGACACAAGCTGGTTTAGCAAATGTTTTTCCTGACTTAGCACCAGTCATTAGAAGACCAGAACAACTACAGGCTCTAGTCAGTCCGCCAGTATACAAAAACTTTGTAAATTTGATTAATGGCAAGCTGACACTGCGAGAGTTAGCCGCCAAAATGAAGCAAAATGTCTTGCCTGTTTCTCGTTCCTTGCTTCCTTATGTCCTCAAAGGCATCATCGAATTAGTAGAAGTAACCGATTTACCTTTAGTTTTGACAGAACCTGCAAATAACTCTATATCTGCACAGCCGAAAAAAGCTTACGCTCCATTGGTAGCTTGCGTAGATGATAGCCCTCAAGTCTGTAAAATGCTGGAGGAGATTATTACCTCACACGGACTGAGGTTTATCAAAATTCAAGATGCTGTACAGGCTTTACCAATTCTGATTCAGGAGAAACCAGACCTGATTTTTTTAGACTTAATTATGCCTGTTGCTAGTGGTTACGAAATCTGCACACAGTTGCGACGAATTTCTACTTTTGCTAATACTCCTGTAATTATTTTAACGGGCAATGATGGCCTATTAGATAGAGTGCGCGCTAAAGTAGTCGGGTCTACGGATTTTCTCACTAAACCTGTGGCTACAGATAAAGTTATGAGCATTGTACATAAGTATTTGCCTATAACCTCTTCATCTACAGCCAAAAGTAAATCCCATTTAGAGGTTTTTCAACAAGGTATAGCTTGAGTTATAAGCGAAGCAGTATTGGAATTAGCTTGAGCATATTCTCAGGCTTAAATTATGCTTTGGATTTTTAAATGATTTTATTGTGAGAAATAATATCAGATTCGTAATTAGTTATGTTTCCAACAGTCATGGAATTCCACCCCATCCTCGTGAAGGGGGTGGAGTTCTTCGGGTTTCATACGCAATCAATTGGAAATAATATAACAATAAAAAATGTAACATTAGGTAGTTTTTCTGAGCCAGATTTAGCAGTAAACAACCACAATAACAACAAACTAAAATCCTGGTTGTGTCTGGCTTAAATGACCATTTAATTTATATTGGCTAAGTTATCAAAATTTACAAAGGGATACTATGGCTACTGTTTTAGTTATTGAAGATGGCTTGACTGATATGGAAATCCTCACCCGTTATTTACAACAGGCAGGTTGTTCTGTCATTAGTGCAACAAGCAGCGAAGAAGCTCAAATTAAAATGATGGATAATAATAGGCCAGATTTAATCTTTCTAGATGTAATTTTGCCGGGCAAAAGTGGCTTTGAAATTTGTCGAGAACTGAAAAATAACCCTGATACCAGCAAAATACCTGTAGTGTTTTGTTCTACTAAAAATAGTGATGTAGATAAAATCTGGGGAAATATGCTAGGTGCAGAAGCTTATCTTTCTAAACCCATCAATCAGGAAGAGTTAGCATTAACACTGAAGAAATTTTTTAATTAAGCATTGTAATCAAAGGATTAATCATCTTGGAGAAGCCGCAAAAATTTTTAAGTTTTAATTTGGGAGTTCGAGATACAGCAGTAATTTCCTTGGAGCAGATCACAGAGGTTTTGCAAATATCTTTGGGGGATATATGTGGTGTGCCTCAAATGTCTAGTTATATTTTGGGTGTTTATAACTGGCGTGATGAAATGCTGTGGTTAGTTGATTTAGATGAGATGCTCGGTTATCCCCCATTGTCACAAACAGCAAATATGCTGGTTAAAATGATGGCAATTGTACTAGAAGAGAATGGTAAATATTTAGGTTTATTAGTAAGGCAGTTGATGGATATTGAGTGGCTATATACTCATCAAATGAAAGCTCCATCTGCGGAATTATTTTCTCCATCAATATCACCTTTTTTACAAGGATATTTTATTAATGATGATGAGAAGATGATGTTCAATCTTGACGCTGAGGCTATTATTCATTCTCCTGTGTGGACTGGTCATAATTAAATACAAGGGAATAGAGACAAATCAAGTCAAAAGTCAAACTTGTACTCCTAGGTTGTTCGCGGTAGCAAAGCAATCTACGCGCTAACTGTACACAGTGAAGAACTCCTAGGGATTGAGGATGGAGGCTGGGTTATCATTCGGAAATTGCGGAATGGCTTGTATAATTCAGTCCATAATAATTTATTAAATTCATAGTTTATTTGAGGTTAAAAAATGGCAATCACGTATCATAAAAATCATGGAAATGAGCCTTCAGTAACTAAAGTAGAATCAATAGAAAATACAAAAGAAAATGTTGATTTAGATAATCAGGAGATATCTGATACGATCGCGCAGGAATTTAAAGCTTGGCGGCTACAGCTACAGGATATTATCACTCATATCCGGCAAGCATCTAATCTAGATACAGTATTGAAGGTGACTGTTGCGAAAGTTAGAGAGAAAATTAGCTGCGATCGCGCCTTAATTTATCAATTTAACTCAGCCGATGCTGGCACAGTTTTGGCAGAATCTAGAAACTTGGGTTGGACTCCTACTTTGGGTGAAATTCTCCCAGGTATTATGTTTGGTTTACATACCAATTATGACTATGTAGAACCCGTAGCAATTGAGGATGTTAATCAAGTACAACTAACTCCCTATCAAAAACAACTGTTAGATAAATTTCAAATTAGAGATAGTTTGAGTTTACCTATTATCGTCGCTGGTAAAGTTTGGGGACTACTGGCTGTTAATAGTTGTACTTATTCGAGGCAATGGCAAGAAGCAGAAATTACCTTACTATCTCAAGTTATAACAGAATTAACCTACAAGTTGCAGACATTTGACTTTCATCGAGAATTGCAACTACATACCCAGTCTAAACAATCATTAGGCAAAGTCATTGATAGTATTTTGCGGACATCAAATGTTGATAAAATATTTCAAACTACTACTCAAGAAGTCCGCCAATTATTGAAATGTGATCGCGTAGGTCTTTACCGCTTCTACCCTGATTGGGGTGGAGAATTTGTGGCTGAATCTGTAGGTCATGGTTGGGTAAAACTAGTAGGACCAGGGATTAAAACAACTTGGGAAGATAGCTACCTCCAAGAAACAAAAGGGGGACGTTATCGCCATCAAGAAAACTTTGTAGTTAACGATATATACAAAACCACTCATGCTCCCTGTCACCTAGAGATTTTAGAACAATTTGAAGCCAAAGCTTATATGATTGTTCCTGTATTTACCGGGGAAAATTTATGGGGTTTATTGGCAGCTTATCAAAACTCTGGTTCTCGTGAGTGGCAATCCTGGGAAGTTGACTTTTTGAGTCAGATTGGCTTGCAATTTGGTGTTGCCATTGCTCATGCAGAATACCTAGAACAAATGCGGGTGCAATCTGAACAACTGATGCAAATTGCGGAAAAAGAAAAATCCTTCACCAAGATAGTTAACCGCATTCGTCAAGCCCAAGATGTAGATAGTATCTTTAGGGCTACTACCCAAGAAGTCCGCCAATCCTTAAGATGCGATCGCGTAGTTGTTTATCAGTTTACGCCAGACTGGGGTGGTTTGTTTGTAGCTGAGTCAGTTGGTCAAGGTTGGACAAAATTAGTCGGGTTTGATCTCAAAACTGTTCTCAATGATACCTACCTCCAAGATAATCACGGGGGTCGATATGTTAGGGGGGAAAACTCCATCGTCAATGACATCTATAAAGTAGGTTTTAATTCTTGTCATATTGACATATTGGAAACATTTCAAGCCAAAGCTTACATCATAGTACCCATCTTTTTCGACGAAAAATTATGGGGCTTATTAGCAGTTTATCAAAACTCTGGTTCTCGTGTATGGCAATCGTGGGAAGTTGATTTTCTAACTCAAATTGCTGGACAATTTAGCCTAGCTAAATCTCAGTTAGACTATCTAGAAGAAGTGCAAATAAAAACTGAAAAATTAACTCAGATTGCCGAACAAGAAAAAGCCTTTACTAAAATAGTCAACCGTATCCGCCAAGCTTTAGATTTAGAAGAAATTTT
Organism: Anabaena sp. CCY 9402-a; assembly: GCF_963920945.1. Lineage (NCBI taxonomy): Bacteria > Bacillati > Cyanobacteriota > Cyanophyceae > Nostocales > Nostocaceae > Anabaena > Anabaena sp. CCY 9402-a. The sequence goes on along the minus strand of NZ_CAWUDL010000002.1, from coordinate 151,924 downwards.
CAAAATTAGTACCCAAGAAGTCCGGCAATTATTGAAATGCGATCGCGTTGTTATTTATCGCTTCAATCCAGATTGGGGTGGGGTATTTGTCGCTGAGTCGGTTGGTCATAATTGGGTTAAATTAGTCAGCCCCGATAACCAAACAGTTTGGGAAGATACCTGCATCCAAGAAACTCAAGGGGGTCGATTTGTTAAAGGTGAAAACTGCGTTGTTAATGATATCTATCAAGCTGGTTATGCTGCCTGTCATTTAGAGATATTAGAGCAGTTTGAAGTCAAATCTCACGTCATCGTTCCTATTTTCTTTGGTGAAAAACTATGGGGACTATTAGCAGCCTATCAAAATTCCGCTCCTCGTGATTGGGAAGAATCACAAGTCACCTTGTTAGCCAGAATTGGCGACCAACTAGGACTAGCATTACAACAAACCGAATACTTGCAACAACTCCAGACGCAATCTACCCAACTTGCAGAAGCCGCCGCACGGGATAAAGCAGCCAAGGAACTACTGCAACAGCGTTCTATTCAACTACTGATGGCAGTCCGACCTGCTCTCAACGGTGATTTAACAGTACGTGCGCCGATTACAGAAGATGAATTAGGCACAATCGCCGATGCTTACAATAATACACTGCAAGCACTGCGGCAAATCGTACTGCAAGTACAGACATCTGCCGGCAAAGTTGCCCAAACTTCTAGTACAAGTAATACTTCCCTAGCAGGGTTGAATAATTTAGCCCAACAACAGTCTGACGAAATTAATCTGGCTTTGAGTGAGATTCAACAGATGCTCAATGCTACCCAAGCTGTGGTAAGTAGCGCAGAGTTAGTGCAAGTAGCAGTCAAACAAGCCAACCAAACTGTTGAGTCTGGTGATGCAGCCATGAACCAGACAGTGCAAGCCATCCAAGCAATTCGTGAAACTGTAGCTCAAACCAGCAAAAAGATTAAACGCCTGGGTGAGTCTTCCCAGAAAATCTCCAAAGTAGTGAATTTGATTAGTAACTTTGCGACTCAGACAAACGTACTAGCTTTGAATGCTGCCATTGAAGCCACACGCGCCGGGGAATACGGTAAAGGCTTCGCAGTGGTAGCTGATGAAGTCCGTTCCTTGTCTCGCCAGTCAGCCGCCGCCACCATCGAAATTGAAAAACTAGTCCAGGAGATTCAAGAGGAAACAGGAGAAGTGGCGGTAGCAATGGAAGCTGGGATTCAGCAGGTAGTAGAAGGTACGAACTTTGTCAATCAAACTAGGCAAAACTTAAATGCGATCGTTTCTGCCACTGCGGAAATTAGTCAATTAATTCACCAGATTACTGATGCGACACAAAAGCAAATGGGGCAATCGGTAACTGTCACTAATTCCATGAAAGATGTAGCAGAAATTGCTAACAAAACTTTTGGCGAATCCCAAGAAATTGCTGCTGTATTTCAGGATTTATCGAATATGGCACAAGATTTATTAACAACTGCTAGTAAGTTTAAAGTGAGTTAAATAATAGGGAAATAGGGAATAGGAAGAGTAGAGAGTGAAAAATTTTTAATATTACCCATTCCCAATTCCTCATTTCCCATTTCCAATTCCCCATTACCCACTCCCCTATATTATGATTACCGACATTAAAATTCGTGAACAGGGCTATATTTATTTTCTAGCAGAAGCCCCTGAATTACTAAAAATTGTTGAGCAAGAACTGTTAAGTTTATCAGAAAGTCATAGCACAGCTAAAGTGCATAACTTAATGCGGGCAACTCATACAATTAAAGGGGGGGCTGCTACCATTGGGCTAGAATTAATTAATAAGATATCGCATTCTCTAGAGGATATATTTAAATCTCTATATAGTCCGGATATCCTTATAGATTTTGAATTACACACACTCTTATATCAAGCTTACGAATGCTTAAAATTAGCACTAAATTCAGAAATAAATAATATTGTAATTAATGAGCAAGAACTTTTACAAAGAGCAAATTTTATATTCATACAAATTCAAGCAAAATTGGGTGATCATTTCGGGAAAGATACTTATATTCCCACATCTCAAGAATTAGGGTTTGATATTGTCCAGTCTATTTTTGAATCCGGAATAAAGCAACGTTTAGAAAATATTCGTGATGCTATTAGCAATATAACAGATAATATTGAATTTATTGACTTTTTGACTTCTCAAGCTGAAGTTTTTATTGGTTTGTCTGAATCTTTAAATTTACCCGGTTTTGAGGAAATTTCTCAAGCGATTTTAGCAGCATTAAAAACTAATCCAAGTCAAGTGCGTCAGATTGCAGAAATTGCTCTAGTTGATTTACAGCAAGCACAAACAGATGTATTAGCAGGCGATCGCACTCGTGGTGGTAGCCCTTCCACTGCTTTATTAAACCTGATAATTACAACAAAAGATCAGTTATCTACAGCAATACAAACACCTGCTAAGGAATTAATTTATACTGAATCATCAGATGTAAAAAATGAGTTTTACCAATTCTTAATTACATCAGAAAACAATACAAATCAGGGTATTAAACCAGAAACTGCTAAGTTTTATTTAAAAGTAATTCATTACATATTTAGCTGGTTTAATCATGAAACGGAAATTCCAGTATCAGAAATGGATATAGATATATTAATTTCCAATCATGAAAATGAAAATTACTTGAATTATGTTGAAAATTGGTTGAATAAATTTTTAGAATTTATCCGCAATGATGATGATAGCGAAAGTCTTTGTCTTTATCGTCAAGGAATGATCTTAATTATTCTTTTTGCGGTTGCCAAATTTCAGTATTCTCGTAAAAAAACTGATAATCGTATATTTTTTATAAAAGCACTACAAAATAAAATTAGCTTATTAGCTACAGAATATAAAAAACATCCTCCTGTAACTCCTCAAGAAAAAGATTGGTCTGATAGTCCAAAACTACAAAAGTTACTGGTTATTCAACCTATACAAAAAACAAATAATGCTGTAGATTCTAACCTTTTAGAATCAATTTGGGGAGGGGAAAACAACCAGGATTTAGCAGATGAATTAGTAAATGATCAAATTCAGCGAGACGATGAAATTAATGATAATGCCCACCCTGAAAAATATTTATCTGTTATTGACCAAGTAAATACAGATGATATTGCTGAAAATGTAATTGATGTTGTTAATAATAAAATAGAAGAAAAATCTCAACCGTCTCATAGTAAGAGAAACCAATCTAGTTCATTTATACGTGTAGATGTAGATAAACTCCAACGCATTAACTACTTGGCTGGAGAGTTATTAGTTTACCAAAAAAGACGAGCATTAAACGATGAACAAATTCAAGATATAATTGAGAGGCTATCTGAGCAACTGAGCAGACATCAAGAAACGTTAAATCAATTACGTGATTTGCCATTACAGATGCAAAGTGTAAAATCACATCATACACAAAATTTTGCATCTGTGAAATTTGATTCATTAGAAATGGATGTTTATACAGAATTCCATTTAACATTACACGAATCCATAGAAGAGACGCTGCAATTACAAGAGACTACCGAATCAATTGATTTACTCTTAAAACAAGCTAGCCAAATTAGTGATAAAAAACAAAGTTTAGCTTTAAATCTGCTAGATAATTTAGTCGAAGCTAGAATGTTACCACTAGGTAATATATTGAATCGCTTTCCCCAGATGGTTAAACAACTGGGTAATGTTTATCAAAAACAGGTGGAATTGCGACTCACAGGTACAGGATTACTAATAGATAAAGCGATCGCCGAAAAAATCTACGATCCCCTACTACAACTAGTACGTAATGCTTTTGATCACGGTATTGAACCGCCGCAAGTTCGCCGGGAACGAGGTAAAGCAGAAACAGGTGTCATCGAAATCTGCGCCTACCATCAAGGTAGTCAAACAGTGATTGAAGTCCGAGATGATGGACAAGGATTAAATTTAGACAAGATTCGCAAAAAAGCTGTTGAACTAAATTTGCATCCAGGAAATGCTCATTGGGATGAATCTGATTTGTTTGATGTCATGTTTGCACCCGGATTTTCCACTGTTGATCAGGTGAGTGAAATTTCTGGGCGGGGAATGGGATTAGATATTGTGCGTTCTCAACTGCAAACACTTAACGCCTCAATTTCAGTACAATCTCAGCCCAATCAAGGTACAAATTTTATATTTAAAATTCCTTTTTCTATGACTACCGATCAATTAATGTTAGTTCAATCTGGTGGTGTTGTTTACGCTTTACTATTGGATAGTATCGAAAAAATTATTATTCCTACACCTCAACAAATCAAAGAATTTGAAGGTAAAAAAGTTTTGCATTGGCATAAAGACAATGATGAAACTATGGTTAGCCTTTATCAACTTTCAGATTTGATATCTTATAATGGTTCGTTATCTCCCAATATCATCGATAGAAATTTGCTAGCTGAACATAACACAGAAATCATGAATAATCCCGTGTTGTTGCTGAGGCACAAATACGGCGTGTTTGCGTTAGAAGTTGACCAAATTATTGGTGAGCAAGAACTAGTAATTAGACCTTTAGGAACTGCGATCGCTCCACCAAAATATATTTATGGTTGTAGTAGTTTGGCTAATGGTAATCTCATCTTAGTGATTGATGGAGCTTTGTTTCTCCAGTCTGTTGAGATGCAAGCTACACTAGATGTCGGCGCATTACCAGAAGCTAATTCTGCGAATAATTCATCCTTGCCAGTCTCAGATTCCACGCTCAAATCAATACCATTATTAGCTGCTTCTAAACCTACAAATCCAAACTCTATAGAAGAACCTCACCCCAATTTCCCAAGAGTAGTTCTAGTAGTAGATGATGCGATCAGTCTGCGACAAACTATCTCTTTAACCTTGCAAAAATCTGGTTATCAAGTAATACAAGCACAAAATGGCATAGAAGCTTTAGAACAGTTACAAAGGTATCCTCAAATTCAAGTTGTGATTTCGGATTTAGAAATGCCCCGCATGAATGGCTTTGAATTATTAAACCATATCCGAAATCACGCAAATTTGGCGAAATTACCTGTAGTCATTCTGACTTCCCGCAATGCCGACAAACATCGGCAACTTGCCCAAGAATTAGGCGCACAAGGTTACTTAACTAAGCCTTATTTAGAGCATGAGTTACTAGCTACAGTTGAACGATTAATCAATACAGAAAAAGAGAAATTAAACCAGTTTGTCACTGTGTAATTCAACAAATTTAATTCAATAGAATATAGAGAGCCGATTTCTTTAAAGAAATCGGCTCTCTGAGTATTTGCTCTCTTAGTGCTTAGGTTTGGTTTCACCAAATCTAATCAGAAGAGCGATCGCAATACTCACGGCTAAAATTAATGTCATACTCAAAGCTGAACCAAAACCCCAGTTTTGAGTCACTCCCAGAAATTGGTTATAAACTAACCGTGCTGCCGTCATACTAGAACTACCACCCAATAATTCTGGATCAATAAAATCCCCTAATCCTGTGATAAATACCAGCAATGAACCAGCCATAATTCCCGGCAAAATTTGCGGAACTGTCACTTTCCAAAAAGTCTGGATGGGATTTGCACCTAAATCTGCTGCGGCTTCTAATAAACGCCGATCTAACTTTTCTAGGGAAGCATATAAAATCAAAACCATATAGGGTAACAAGCTGTAGCTCATACCAATCAATACAGCCGGTACGCTGTTGAGTAATTGTAGAGTAGGTAAGCCTAGACTCGTTAGCAGACTGTTTAATAAACCTGTGCGGCGCAAAATCGTAATCCAAGCGTAGGAACGCAGTAGGGAAGAAGTCCACAAAGGTAAAACAAAACCCAATACCAGCAAATTACGCCAACGTTGCGGTGCGATTTGAGCAATCCAATATGCAACGGGGAAACCGAGAACTAAACACATGATTGTCGTGCTAGCTGCTAACCATAGCGATCGCACAATTACTTTCAAGTATAGAGGATCAACTATACGGATATAGTTATCAAATCCTCTAGGGTTAACTATATCTCCTGGTCGAATATCCGGGACTAAACTTAATTGAAAAATGATTAGTGTTGGTAGCACCAGCAACAACAGTAACCAAACACCAGCAGGTGCAAGTAATGTTAAAGGTTGTAACCAATTAAATCGGGGGCGATTTAATTCTAGGTTTTCAAGATTACGAATTTCAGTAGACACAATTAGGAATTGGGAGACAAGAGAGCAGGGATAAGAACTAATGAATAATGACTATCTCTAACTACTAGTTAATTGAGTCCAATATCGCTCATAAATTTCTTCAAATTGTCCCAAAGGACTAATGCGTTCGCACTTTTCTAAAAGCGGATCTGGAGGAAACAAATTAACATTATTCTTAATGTCATTGGGTAATAGTTCAAATCCTCCAGCATTGGGTGTAGCAATTTTTAATCTTTTGCTAATGGTTGCGGCTATTTCTGGTTGTAAAATAAAGTTAATCCAAGCATAAGCACCATCTATATTTGGTGCTGATTTAGGAATTACCATAGTGTCAGTCCATAGTGAAGAGCCACTGCGAGGAATTACATATTTTAGCTTAGGGTTTTCCTTGCTGACTCTGATTGCATCGGCAGAATAACACATTGCTAAAACCAAATCACCTGCTAACATTTGATTTTGCCAAGCATCAGTATCAAATGCTGCGATCGCAGGCTTTAATTCTGTTAATTTTTCATAAGCTTCTTTAATTTGGGTTTCATTTTGTGAATTGTAGGAGTAACCCAACATTCGCAATACTGCACCCATAACTTCCCGCACATCATTTAATAATGTCATACGCTTATTGAGTAAGGCTTTATTTCGCCACATATAATCCCAATCTTCAGGTGCTTGTTTCAGAACTTCGGAGTTATAAATTAACCCAGTTGTTCCCCAATTGAAGGGGATACTGTAGCTGTTTTTGGGGTCGTAACTGGGATTTTGAAACTGAGGAAATAAATTATCTAAACCAATCAGGCGATCGTTTTGTAATTCTATTAATAAATTTTTTTCTACCATCTTCTCTACCATATAATCAGATGGGTAAATCAGGCTATAAGTACCACCACCTCCAGCTAATAGTTTAGCTAACATTACTTCATTAGAATCATACGGATCTACCAACACCTTCATTCCAGTTTGGGTACTGAAAGCTTGCAATAGTTCTTTATCAGAATATTGCGTCCAAGTATATAGATATAATTGGTCAGTGCGCCCAGAACTAGTAGAAGCCCGCACATCAGCCAATCTCCAGCCACAACCAGCTAAAGATAAAGTGGAAAGTGCTATTACTCCTTGTAAAAAATTGCGTCTGTTAGTCATTTGTTAAGAATCAATCGCTAAACAATCATCTTCTCCCCACCAAGCGTAAATGGGCGTGTCTCGGTCTGGTAAGTTGCCAAAGGTGTTAGGTTGTAAAACATTAATGCTGATACCGTTAATTAATTCCACAACATAATTAACGTGAGTTCCTAAATACATGATATTTACTAGCCTTCCCTCAAAGCAGTTGTTGACTAGAGTTGGCTGATATAAGGAAAGCTGGATTTTTTCTGGACGTACACTTACTACTACAGCTTTTAATAATTCCGTTGGGGTGTCTTCAGTGCGATTTATGACAATAGTGAATCCCGTTTTTGTCACAACTTGCACCAGTGACGCTTCTACGGCTGTGATTTCACCGCTAAATAAATTTGTATCACCGATAAAATCTGCGACAAAAGATGTCTTGGGACGTTCGTAAATTTCGATAGGAGTCCCATTTTGCTCGATTTTGCCTTGATTCATCACGGCGATGCGATCGCTTAATGATAACGCCTCCTCTTGGTCGTGCGTTACCATGACAAAGGTTAACCCTAGCTCTTTGTGTAAATTAGATAACTCGACCTGCATTTCTTTACGCAGTTTTAAATCTAACGCCCCCAATGGTTCATCTAACAGCAAAACAGCCGGACGATTAACTAAAGCTCTGGCCAAAGCTACCCTCTGCTGCTGACCTCCAGAAAGTTGATGAGGAAAACGCGATCGCAAACTTTCCATTTTCACCAGCTTTAAAGCTTCGTTAACTCGACTTTCAATTTCGGCTTTACCGAGGTTCTCTTTTTTGAGGCGTAGTCCAAAGGCGATGTTATTCCACACATTTAAGTGGTTAAACAAAGCATAGCTTTGAAATACTGTATTCACGGGGCGACGGTAAGGTGGTACATCAGTCATAGACTGACCCTGAATTAATAACTTACCCGCATCAACCTGTTCAAACCCAGCAATGAGACGGAGTGTAGTAGTTTTTCCACAACCAGAAGGCCCCAAAATACTAAAAAACTCCCCCTGTCTAATATCCAAATCGATTCCGTGTACTGCCGGTTCTTGGTTGAAAAACTTGAACACATTCCGCAGTTCCACATCAAGCGGCTGAAAAGCCACGATTCCTCTCTGGTGCTGGGTCACAGTTTGAGCCATAATCTTTAGTAGAATGCCACGAGTTTACGTGATTTTGTCACCTAATGTAGCTTATTAAGCAGACAAAATATCACACTTGGGTTTATTGTATCCGTCGAAAACCTCTGTGCCAAAAATCATGTTCCTAATTGTTACACACGCCTCCTAAAGTAGCCATTTATGGGAAATCTACGTAAAAGAGACTGGGTTTAACCTTCCTATGGTGGGAAACCCGCCTACAGAACTTTTGTCTACGACACGCCACGCGTTAAGCTTTGGCGTAGCCTCTTTGACAGGAGAAGCTATGCCGCAGGCTTTACGCAAAATTCAAAATTCAAAAGTAAAATTAGTTTACCTATATATTTTTTTCCTATGGCTACATTCCAACCAACTCCCCTGGGAGGAAAAAAAAATACACGTACAGTCGGACGGAATTACCAGTCTATATTTTTGATTATATTTACCTTATTAATGACGACTGGGATCAGCGTTCGGTTGGCATATTTGCAAATTATGGAAGGAGAATATTACCGCAAACGAGCCGAATCAAATCGGATTCGGATGATTCCTAAACAACCAGAAAGAGGTAATATTTTTGACCGCAACGGCAAACTATTAGCCAGTACGCGTTATCCTCGTTCTGTATATTTGTGGCCAATGGCACATACCAAACCTTCGTGGACAGTCGTCGGGGCGCGTCTATCTAAAATTTTGGAGATTCCTCAAGACGAAATTGAAAAGAAACTCGAAGATGCTGGTGCTAACTCATCTTCTCTTATTCGGATTGCACGTGATTTGAACGAAGCCCAAATCACAGCCATAAAAGAGTATGAAAACGAACTGCAAAATGTGGAAATACATACGGAAGCAGTTCGTTACTATCCCAATGGTCGGCAATTAGCTCATATATTGGGCTATACACGAGAATTAACCGCCGAACAACTCCAAGACAAGAAAAAAGACGGCTACCGTCTAGGAGATGTGATTGGGCAAATGGGCATAGAAAAAGCCTATGAAACCTCACTACGGGGCGAATGGGGAGGTCAGCAGGTAGAAGTTGATGGGGCTGGGCGACCACTGCGGGTATTGGGAGAAAAACAAGCCAAACCAGGTAATGATATCCGCCTGACCATAGATTTAGATATGCAATTAGCAGCAGAGAAAGCCTTGGGAAATCGCAATGGTGCGATCGTTGCTCTTGATCCCAAAAATGGGGCTGTTTTAGCTATGGTGTCTCACCCCACCTTTGATCCCAATATTTTCTCCAAGCAAAAACTGACACAAAAAGATTGGGAGTCTGTACAAGGTGCAGATCATCCGCTAGTCAATCGCGCCATCAGTGCTTTCCCGCCCGCCAGTACCTTTAAGATTGTCACAACAACAGCCGCGCTAGAATCAGGTAAGTTTGCTCCTAACACAGTCTTACAAACTTATGGTTCTTTAACTGTTGGTGGAACTCGTTTTGGTGAGTGGAATCACGCTGGTTTCGGCCCTTTAGGTTTCGTGGGAGCAATGCAGTGGAGTAGTGATACTTTCTTCTATCAAATTGCTAAGGGAGTCGGCGGCCCTACTCTGATTAAATGGACTCGTAAGTATGGCTTTGGGCAAAAAACAGGCTTTGAATTCGCCTCAGAAGAAGCAAAAGGTTTAGTACCCGATGAGGAATGGAAACAGAAAGTTTGGAAAATGCCTTGGACTGTAGGTGACAGCATTAATATGTCTATTGGTCAAGGTGCTTTATTAACTACTCCTTTGCAAGTGGCTGTGATGTTTGCTGTCCCAGCTAATGGTGGCGATCGCGTTCAACCACATATACTTAAAGACAATGAAGAAGCTAAAAGTTGGCGAGAAACTGTCCATATGAAGCCATCCACCGTGAAAATTCTCCGCGATGGATTGCGTAAGGTAATCTCTGACGGTACAGGCAAAGTTTTAAATAAACCGACTATTCCGCCAGTGGCTGGTAAAAGTGGCACAGCTGAAGCATGGAAGCGCGGTGTCAAGCAAAATCATACTTGGTTCGGTGCTTATGCTCCTGCTGACAATCCAGAAATATTAATTGTCGCCTTCACTGAACATTCCGGTGGTGGTGGTGGTAGTCTTGCAGCCCCAATGATTTTAAAAATTATGGAAGACCATTTTCAACGCAAGTATCCCGGTAAGTATCAAAAACCAGTCAATGGTCAATAGTCATTGGGTATTGATCAGAAAAAAGTCAAAAGTCAACATTTTTGCTACGCTCCGTGTTGGCGTAGCCTCTTTGAGAGAACGTAGAGAAGGGAACGGTCAAAAGCCAAAAATTCTTTAATGCAAGAATTTTGTATTTTGAATTGGTTTGTCCCCATTCCCCAAATTACTGCTTCTGGGTAGCGATCGCTAATTTTGCTCCCTTAACTTGTCGTACTTGATCCATCACAGCTACTACTTTACCGTGTCCTACTTTTTCATCGGCATTAATAATTACTAACGGTTCTGAGTTAGAACCAGCTACATTACGTATCTGTTCTGCTAGAGAATTTACGAGAATTAGTTGACGATTCAGACTAACTTCTCCTTTTTCGTCAATGCTGATGGTAATTTTTGTAGGTACTTGCTGTTTATTAGCTGTGGCTGCCTGCGGTAAATTTACTGGTAATCCTTCTGATCTAGTTAAAAACAGCGTTGACATAATAAAAAATGTCAAAATCGCAAATATCACATCAATCATCGGCACAATATTTATCTGTGCAGGAATATCTGGTTCATCTTGTAGACGCATAGGCTTTCTGTCCTCGTTCATAGCGGCGGCGATAGAGTAATTCTAACTGTCCTCCATATTCTTGAAATAAAGCCATTTGCCGACTATAAAGTCCGCGAAAGGAGTTGGCGAAAAACAGTGTAAATATAGCAACTACTAATCCGGCGGCTGTAGATACCAAAGCTTCACTGATCCCATCTGTAACTTCTGCGGTTTTCGTACCTCCTACATCGCCAATATCCAAAGAAGCAAAGGAAGCAATCAACCCTAATACTGTACCGAGTAGACCTAACAGTGGTGCTAAACCAATAATGGTGTCAAAAAGGTTTTGAAAGCGTTTGAGTATGGGGATCTCAGCTTGCGCTTCACTTTCTAAAGCTAAACGAAATTCTTCTGGATTTGGTTCTTCTAATTCCAGCGCAGCTAAAAAAACCCGTGCAAGGGGCAAATCTGCATTTTTTCGGAGTTTATCTATTGCACCCACTACATTGTCTAACCGATAGAGTTTTAATACCTCGGCGATGACACGACTTTGACGATTATTGATTCTCAGCCAAAACCTGACACGTTCAATAATTAGTGCCACCCCCAATATAGAAAATCCCAATAGCGGCCACATAACTACGCCGCCAGCTGTAAACAGATTCGTAATTCCCATGAAGAGCCTCGTTAAACTAAAAACACAGAGACTATTAGCATCCTCAGATAACTTGAGAGGAATTGTCAAGACATTTTAAATAAATATGCAATTTTTTTGCAATTAATTTATCATAATTTTCCTAATAAAAACGCTATAAACGTCTCTGTAACTATTTTATAGTCATTTGATACAGCTAATAACTTGATTAGTTAATTACTTGATATTTGTATCTAAGCGTTCTAGTATGTCTATGTTAGTAATATTAGCTCGCAATAAATTATGACCTTTTCGGGCATAGCTGTTGAGCAGCGTTCCAAGGAAACTGAGGCTCTCAGGTCTTTTCTGGTTTACAGTCTGATTGGCTCAGTGGCGTTGCATATTGGTATATTAGCCATAGGTATAGGCAATCTGTTGCAAAGAACTCCTGATCTAGAAAATGAACCTCTAGAGGTGACAATAGTTGATCCTCCGACGGTAGAAACAGAACCAACACCACTGGAGATTAAACCTGAACCAAAACCTGAACCAGAAACTCGACCACAACCTCAAAAGATTGCTCCCGTGGCGATCGCTCCTGTAAATTTAAAACCTGAGCCAGTACAAAAGATTTCTAATAACCTCAAAACTCCTCAAGTTCAACAGCCGCCTGAGAAAATTAGCACCCCAACCCAAAAACTACAGTCAACAACACAACCCCAACCAGTCCTCACATCTGAACCTACTAACACACAGCAAACTGCAATCCAAGCTGTAGAGCAAAGCAGTAACAAATTAAGAGGGTTGTTAAGTGGAATTAGAGATACTAGAGCAAATAGTGCTGCTGTAGGAGAGTCAAATAATTCTACTACTACAGGCTCTAACGTCCCTGTACAGTCTAGTAATAATAGGCGAAGCAGAGGCATTGAAACACAAGCTACAGCCCCAAGTCCTGCAAAAATAGAAAGTCCCTCCAGCAGTAATAATACTAATAATTCTTCCAGATCAGGAAATGGCCGTGCAGCTTGTCGTGATTGCGGTATTAAGTATCCAGAGGCAGCTAGAAGAAGAGGCGTAGAAGGCAAAGTTGAAGTAGCTGTTGATACTGATGAAAAAGGTAATGTTACTAACGTCAGGATTGTCAACTCCAGTGGTAATCGTGACTTAGATCAAGAAACTCTGAGACAAGCACGTAACTGGAAATTAAAACCTGCGGCTAATGGTAGAAGTGGAGTATCCATCGCCACTGAATATGCCATCACAGGTTCTCGGCGTTACCGCGAACTGCAAGAACGCAAAAGACAAGCACAAGCAAGACAACGATCTGCTGCTGCTAATAGAAATACAACAGAAGCAGAATCTAGTAGTCGGCAAACTTCCAGAGCATCAAATAATACAGAAACTTCCACAAGAAGTAATACAGAAACTAGAGTCAGACGCAGGCGATTATCTCCTACATCCCAACCATCAACAGCATCAAGCACCAACAATACTAGAACCTCTGAAAATCAAAGAAGGATCAGAAGTTCTTTCATTAGGGCGCGACGTGAGCGTACAGATACGCAATCTTCACCCCGATCGCAACCAACGGCAACTCGGCGGCAGCGACGTATTCCCACACAAGAAGCCTCATCTTCTAGCGCAAGTAAGCTGAGGAATGCTTTACGTCGTTCTCGTCAGCCATCTCAATCCTCATCACCAGAGGCTTCTACATCTAGTGGAGAATAAATCTGGTAAGCGATCGCGCTGATAAACTATCAGGATGATTTTGAATTTTAAATTTTGAATTGATTCATTGATCGCGCGTAAAACCCCATCCCCTTGTGGATGGGGTTTTACGTGCGGCAAAAGCGGTAGCGTTAGCGACGTAGGAGCGTCGGAACGAGCGTCTCGTCTGCCCCTTATTTTGCATTATGCTTTTCCTTCTCTACGTTCCCTTGCACGTCACCTTGCTAGTCCCGTATGAGCTTTCTGTACTAATAGCTGTAATACAAGTCAGTTGAGTAAAAGCCTTGGCACTGCTCAATATCCGATCGCTCGTTTAGGCAATGCCGTAAGCTAGTTGGGTATGTAGATTTGGCTGACTCAAATACTATTATGTAGAATCGATGTTTGCGATCGCGTTCAGTTTTTGTAGAACTTCGTGTATAAATTGTATGATTTATATTTTTATCGGGAATTAAGTATTGTAGTTTGGTGGCAAAGTAATGGCAAAGCGATCGCTCCAAGCATCGGATGAAGGGATTAGAAAGGCTAAACAAGCTTTCAAACGCAAAGGTTGGACACAAGAATACTTAGCCTCTGAGGTAGGTTTAGAAACTCGCCAACCAATTTGGAAGTTTTTTAGTGGTAGACCTGTTGATCGCCATGTCTTCCATGATATCTGCTCTGTGTTGGATCTAGACACATCGGAAATTGCCCAAAATCCTGCTGTTGATGAAGCTGCGCCTTTAGACACCCTTGACAATAACACCTTAGAGATTGATGTCTTAGTACAAAAATTGCGCTCTGTTCATCATGAGAGGATTCAAGCTCAGTGTGGCACTTTGCACCTTTTAGATATTGCCAAGCCGATCAACCTCAATGATTTATATATTGATGTTAATATTTACGAGGAAATCAGCAGCAGAAGATGGCTGAACATTGCTGATTTACAAAATTTAGACTCCCCTGAAGTAAACCGTGGTGCTTTAAGTAGAGTTTGCCAAGAAAGAATTTCTGGCTTAGATGCTGTCAAAAAACATTCTAAACTGCTGGTGTTAGGCAAACCAGGCTCTGGAAAGACTACATTTTTACAATCAATAGCGATAAGTTGCGATCGCGGAATTTTTCAACCTAATTATTTGCCCGTTTTTATTAATCTAAAAAACTTTGCTGGAGAAATTAGAGAGTGCAGTCAACTTAGTTTATTACACTATATACATGAATATTTTATTAATTTTGGTTTTTCTGAAACTGATTTAACTACAGTTTTTTATCATGGGAGAGCTTTAATTTTTTTAGATGGCTTAGATGAAGTTATAGGAGAAGTTTCAGAAATTCTGATTAATAAAATACGCAGTTTTATTAATAAATTTTACAAAAATCAGATAATTATTACTTGTCGTCTGGCATCTCAATATCTTAATTTATACGGATTTACAGAAGTAGAAATTGCTGATTTCAATAAAAAGCAAATAGCAGCTTTTGCTCATCGATGGTTTTTGTCCTTTACAAAAAATTCGCCCGTGCAAGCGCATATATTGGCACATAATTTTATGCAAAAACTAGAATTTGCAGAAAATGCGCAACTTTTAGAATTAGCTAATACACCAATTCTCTTGAATCTCACCTGCTTAGTATTTAAATCTGTAGAGGATTTTCCGGTTAACCACTCGGAACTTTATAAACAAGCATTGGATGTGTTACTGGTACGCTGGGACGAAGCCAGAGGAATCAAACGAGATCAAGTTTATCGTCACTTGTCTTTGCTAGATAAAATTAAGTTGCTTAGTCATATTGCTGCCATTAGTTTTAAGCAAGGAAATTACTTTATTACTGCCACCCAAATCCAGCAAATTATTGCCAATTACCTATCTAATTTACCTAATGCCATCACTGATACCGATGCTCTAGAAATAGCAAGTGCGATTGTTTTAAGAGCCATTGAAATTCAACACGGGTTACTGATTGAAAGGGCAAGAGGAATCTATTCTTTTTCTCATTTGAGCTTTCAAGAGTATTTCACTGCAAGAGAAATTGTCTCTAATACCAACAGCGCAATACTAGAAGATTTTGTAAATCATTTACATGAACAGCGTTGGCGGGAAGTTTTTTTGATCAGTGTAGGGATGTTAAATCCAGCCGATGATTTATTGCAATTAATGAAGACAAAAATTGATATCTTGGCACAACAGAATGATCAACTATATAATTTTCTGCAATGGTTAAAACAAAAATCTTCTCAAGTAATAGCTGCTTATCACTGTGCTAGTGTGCGTGCGTTTTATTTGACAATTGCTCTCCCTCCAGAACATCCTCTAGCCTGCAATCAAGATTTGGCTATATCTTTGGATCGTCAACTTGCTGGTAGTTTGGCTGGAGACTTAGCGATAGATTTAGCATTGACTCATGCACTGGCTGTGAGCCTAACTATGACTGCTGATATTTTTTTTCAACGACTAGTGGTTTTAAGATTGTCTCTTGATTTAAAATATTTACTAACTCATCAACCATCTTGGGGAATTTATCTACAAGACTTGGCCAATCAACTGCCTGATCCAAATCAAGATAGAGATACACTAAAAATATGGTGGCAAACTTATGGTAAAGCTTGGACTGAGGAATTGCGATCGCTCATGATTAACACTCGCCAAATCGGTTATCATTGGCAGTTTAATGAGCAGGATTGGCAGTGTATACAACAGTATTGGGATGCTAATAAATTACTGTTAGAGTGCCTCAATAGTGCTACTAATGTTAGTCCTAATGTCAAAAGAACAATAGAACAAAATTTGTTTTTAATAGGATAATATTTATAACATTATGTCTCAAATAAAACTGAAGCATGGATTACTTAAGTAGCTAAACAAAATTAATTACACAAAGTTAAGCCATAAAACCCTTATCCAGAATAGAAACTCATGTGTAAATAATTCTGTGCGATTACTTATTAGTTTAATGTTGACTTTATTTTCTACTACTCCAGCCATTGCTCAAGAAGTATATATTGACAGTACCTGTAAACAAAATCAGCAATTAGACGAGTTTGATAGATTTACAGTTATAGGACTCCTATTTGATTTTTGAAAAAACTCGGTACATCTGAAGAGTTGTGAAATCAAAGGTAGTGTGTCGAATAAACCACTCAAACATCCACTTTAAATGAGAGAATGTTGGAATCAAAGCACAAAAACGTCTCTTCGAGACACTGCGCGAACGAACCCATGTTTTAGCCTGCAACCAGATATCTTCAATAGGATTTTGCTCTGGACAATTAGGAGCAAAACGAACGCAGTGAATTTTCCATTTTTCTGGTGGTAAACCTTGGTTAAGTTAGTCTAAAAAGCTTTGAATTTCTTTGGAACGATGGTAAGTAGCACCATCCCAAAAAATCAGCAATCGCTGGTCTCCAGATTCGGTGAGCAGATATTGCAGGTAATCAATGGTATTTTCTGAATTTCCCCTATCGTAAGCTTTAAGCAGGAATTTTCGTTGAAGATAGTCTACTGCTCCGTAATATGTTTGCTTCTCTCGCTCATTTACGACTGGAACCGTGATTTCCTGATCAGTTCTCAATACTTCTCGGTTAAGAATTAAGCAGTATTGAGAATAAAAAAAGTGAGTGGTTGACGTTGAGTACCCGCTCCTGAGTGGATTGGTTTTCTAGATGGAAACTTAGAACGAGGTTTTTTGACTACTCTGGGATTTGTTCTGCCCTGTCTCTGAGGGATTTTTTGCTCCAAAATTTCCCGGATTAGTTTGGAGAAAAAAAGGTTAGCTGCTCACTGTTAGCATCTTGAAAATCAGCAATAGCGCGGCGAATAACTTTGAGGGTACTCAATACAGCATTTTCACTTAAATGATGCACAGCACTATTGCCGTGTAACCATGCCACACAGTAGACTCCCTTTATACATTAAGTATCAGGCTAGCATAATAATATCTCTAGAGACGAGAAAACAGCAATCAATTGTAACTAAAGAATATGTGGTAGCCCTACTTCCTTTGGCTCTACAAACTCACCATCAAAACCTATCGTTTTATTTTCTACAGTTCTCGCATTAGCCAAAGCCTTGCGAAGTTCCGCAACTTCCATTGGGTCTTGAAGTCCACCCAGAATATAAATTAATAACTTAGCAGCTAAATCTCTACCAGCAACCTGTACCCGCTTTTTATTCGGGTCATATAAAACCCCATACCAAAGAGACTGGGGATACTCCATACCAGAAAATCCACCTTGCTGGTCAAACTTCCGCAACTTCTTAAAAATGCTAGCTAAGGAAAAACGCTTTTTAAATACTAATAATCCTAAAGCTTGCGCTAAAGCAACTTGCGCTACAGGACGGAAAAGTATATTCGCTTCACCACCACCCTTTTCAAAACTAAACCTTCTTAAAACAGGCGTATCTTCATGTTCTAAAATTTTCAAACTAGGTAGGCTAGCCAAATTATCAAAAAGTTTTCTGAATTCTTCAATTCCCTGTTCAATTTCCTCATCTTCTGGACGCATGGGAATTAAACCCTTCTCAAAAGGTTTCCAGTGGGGGAACTTTTGACCCAAATATCTCTGCGACATATCTTGTAATGCTTGCAGCGTTGTCAACACTGTAGAATTCGCCGCTACTGTTGCACTGTTCCAATTAACGCGAGGGTTACGATTTGGTTTTTGTTCTAAAAGCGGATGAGTAACAGCAATTTTTCGCGCCACAATTGCAAAACCATCATCTTCATTTAGCTGTGCTAACTGACCTTTGGTTAACGGTGCAGCCATCAAGTTAACATGAACAAAAACCGAACGCACCCTCCGTCTTGCTTCAGTGCGAGTTTCCCCAGCATTCACCGCACAAATAAATTCAATCCCGATTTTTTCCTTGGGTAAGCTTTGTAAATAGGTAGGGTCTACTTGATACTGCTCTGTTAAATCTGACACCGTGATAAAACTATCATCAGCCGCTTTATCTTTTTTATATCGCTGGAGTTTGCCGGTTTTGATTAACTCTATTAACCCTTGCACCCCCATTAGTCGATGTTGACCATCTAGTGCATAAATGGTGACGTTCTCTTCAGAAACACTAAGTAAACCGACCTTCCCATCTTTATCTAGAGGGGTGAAATCAGTTGTAGATTTTTTCGCACGTCCTTCACCGTCCCACTCAGAAGCTTTGGGGTCATCCACCCAAGCCTGATTAATTACCACCAGCACCGGCGGAAACTTATGATTTTTTCTAGCAGCTAAATATTGAACTAACGGTGCTTGACGCGACCAGTCAAGAGGACGTTGTTGAATCTCATCGATACTATCTGCGTCAATTTCAATATTATCTGTCTCTGGGTTATAGTTTTTTTGCAGTAGCGGTAAACCAGAAGCGAAGTGAACCCGACCTGCAAACCATTCTAGAGTCACAGAACCCACATAAGCCTCAGTTCCGCCCATTTGGGTTTTTTGAACTAAAATACGGTCTTTTTTGTCTATTAAGCTGCCTAAAAGTAAAGATAATACCTGTTTTTCCTTGTTTTCTCGTTCTAGATACTCTTGAGCAATATCAGTTGTGAGGTCAGATGCACTATCTCTCATATTAATTTTTAAAAACTCATTAAAATAATGTAGCTATGTTGTCCAAAAAATCAGATACTAGTATACTGGTTTTTAAAAACTTTTTACTAACCCGCGCAGGCTGTTTTTGTCTGTGTAGCCGCGAATTTCATTCGCCCGGATAAAAAAAATGAAGTAACGCTCATATTTCCAGAGATAGGGAGCAATGACTGAAGCACAACAACTAGAAAATAAAGGTCAGCAAACACGTACTGTAGCAGAGTTAGTGGAATACATCCAAGCTCTTACGACTGAAATTCAAGAATTGTATTGTTTAGATGCGATTCCTTGGATTATAGGCGTATCTTGGGGCAAAGACTCAAGCGCAATTTTACAGCTTGTTTGGAATGCGATCGCGGCTCTCCCTCCAGAACAAAGAACTAAACAAATTCATGTAATTACAACAGATACTCAGGTAGAAAATCCTATTGTTGCTGCATGGGTTCGTCAATCTATAAAGCAACTTAAATCGGCCGCAAAAGCAAAAGGGATGCCGATTCAACCACATCTACTACAACCAGTAGTCGAAGACACATTTTGGGTAAATCTTATTGGTAAAGGCTACCCAGCTCCCAGAAACCAGTTTCGCTGGTGTACACCACGGTTGAAAATTAATCCGGCTAATCAATTTATTCGTGAAATAGTTCGAGCTAACGGTGAAACAATACTTGTTTTGGGTACTCGCAAAGCAGAAAGTGCTAAACGGGCTGCGACAATGAAAAAACATCAAGCAGGTAGAGTAAGAGAACGCCTTAGCCCCAATGCTAGTCTTCCTAATTCTTTAATTTATACCCCTATTGAAGATTGGAGTAATAATGATGTCTGGATATACCTTAACCAATCTGATAATCCTTGGGGACATAGCAATAAAAAATTATTCAGTTTATATCGAGGTGCAACAGCAGATAATGAATGCCCCTTAGTAATTGATACTTCTACTCCTAGCTGTGGTGATTCACGATTTGGCTGCTGGGTTTGCACATTAGTTAATCAAGATAAATCTAT
The DNA here is from genome assembly GCF_963920945.1 of Anabaena sp. CCY 9402-a. NCBI lineage: Bacteria > Bacillati > Cyanobacteriota > Cyanophyceae > Nostocales > Nostocaceae > Anabaena > Anabaena sp. CCY 9402-a. The sequence goes on along the minus strand of NZ_CAWUDL010000002.1, from coordinate 131,852 downwards.
GCAGGCAATGATCCGGAATGATGAAGAAAAAGAATGGATGCAGCCACTATTAGATATACGTAATGAATTAGATACTGAAGATGATAGAGATAAAAGAGACTTCCGAAGGCTTCGAGGAGAAGTGCAATTATTTGAACGCAATAAAGAGGGAAACATCTCTGTTGAGCCGATACCTGGACCATATACAAAATATTGGCGTGAATATTGGTTAACACGCTTATTAGAAGCACAAACCCAAATTCGACGCACAGCACCAGAAAATATGCGCGATCTTACTCTTATTTCCCTAGAAGAATTAAGTGAAATTCGGCGTATTTGGCTAGAACAAAAGCACGAATTTGATGATAGTCTACCCCGCATTTATCAAGAAATAACAGAGGAAGTATTCAAAGACCCTCGTCCTGGTGCTGACCATAAACTACTAGGTAGTGATGAATGGTCTGTGTTAGAAGAAATATGTGCAGATGATGGTATGCACTTGGAACTGATGGCGAAACTTTTAGACACAGAACGCCAATTTCGCAAGAAAAGCAAGCGCGTAGGAATTTACGAAAGCTTAGAGAAATGCTTTGATACTAGTTCCCGTTCCCCGGAAGAAGCCATTAGAAATGCTCATTTAAAACGAGACTTAAGAGAAGCTGTGAGTCAAGGCGACATAGCCACAGTGAAAGAAAAAGTCAAGCAATTGACTTTAGGTGATGCTGTCGATGAACCTAAAAATGAAACTGATAAGCCTTTAACTTGGGGAAATATGAAATTCAAAAAATAACTATACCCCATCATTTCTCCGTGTCTCTGTGACTCTGTGGTTAAAAATCAATTTCACCACAAAGACACAGAGAACACAGAGGAAAAATCTCAACTATACGAAATTAAATCCATCTATTAATGATATTTCTAGAACTCGTATTACAAAACTTTGGCCCTTATTCTGGCAGACAAGTAATAAATCTTGATACAAGAAGTGAAGAAACCCACCGTCCAATTATCTTATTAGGTGGGATGAATGGTGGTGGAAAAACTACCCTGATGGATTCTATCCGCCTTGCTTTGTATGGACAACGCGCTCAATGTTCTACTCGTGGTAACTTGAGTTATAGTGATTTTCTAACTCAATGCGTTAACAATAAAGCAACCCCTGCGGAAAAAACTAGAATTGAATTACTTTTTGAACACATTGAAGACGATAAACCCATCAAATATCGTATTGTCAGAACTTGGGAGAAAAACCCAAAAGATGGTAAAGACACACTAGGGATTTTAGGTGATGATGACACCTGGCCTGTTGATTCTCTAGTAAATATCTGGGATGATTATATAGAAAATCTTCTACCAATAGGTATTTCTAATTTATTTCTTTTTGATGGAGAACAAGTTAAAGAACTTGCAGAACAGGAAACACCACCACCAATAGTTATCGAAGCTATTCGCGGACTTTTAGGTTTAGAGTTAGCGGATAGATTAGCTGTTGATTTAGAAATTTTACTTAACCGCAAACGTAAAGAAGTCGCGGAAATTAAAGATTTAGCTAATTTAGAAGAAATTGAAAAACGACTAACACAATATCAGGAAGATTATCAAGAAATAGAATCAGAATTAGCAAAGCTGAATAATCAAACTGAAGAACTAGAAACTCAACAGCGAGAAGCTTTAGATAAGTTCATTTCTGAAGGCGGTAAAATAGCCGCCGAACGCAATCAATTAGAAAAACAACAGAAAGATAAATTATCAATAGTAGAAGATATCAGACAATCAATGGGTGAATTAGCTGCTGATGTTTTACCCCTAGCATTAATTCCCAATTTACTAAATCAAGTTCAAGCGCAGGGAACACAAGAATTTCGCTATCAACAGGTACAGTTATCTAAAGATGTCTTAATTGAGCGAGATCAACGCTTACTAAATTGGCTGAATCAATTAGCAATTAATTTAGAACAAGTTGATAAAATTCAATCTTTTCTCAAGGAAGATGCAGAGAGTTTATATACAGGTTATGCTCAATCAGAAGCACCTTGGTTATTAGCAGATGAGGAAAGTCTGAGCCAATTAGATAATGTGAGATATCATTTGCAAAATGCTAGAAAAAATGCTCAACAACACTTAACTAAGTTGCAAGGTGTAGAAGAAGAAATTATTACCTTAGAAAGACAAGTACAGACAGCCGCAGAACCGGAAGCATATCAAAAACTGCGGGAGACTGTGGAAGATGCACAAAACCAAGTTTCTCAAGCTAAGGCTAAATGTGAAATCACTCGCCGCAAATTTGCCGAATTAACGGATGTAATTGAACGGACAAAGAAAGAATTAAAAGAATATACAGATAAAAATCTTGATAGTAAAAATAGACAACATATTATTACTTCAGTCGCAAAAGTCCAAGAGACATTGAAACTGTTTCGAGAAAAATTAACTCTGAAAAAGCTGAATAAATTAGAGGAGGAAGTAAAAAATTGTTTTCTCTATCTGCTGCACAAATCTGATTTAGTGCGTAGCATCACCATTGACACCAAAACTTTTAGTTTGTCTATTTATGATTTTAATGGTAAACCAGTTCCCAAACATCGCCTGTCAGCAGGGGAAAAACAACTATTAGCGATCGCATTTCTCTGGGGACTAGCCAAAGTCTCTGGTTTGCGCTTACCAGTAGCCATTGACACACCCCTCGGTAGGCTTGATTCCTCCCACCGCAACAATCTAGTAGAGAAATACTTTCCCTCCGCCAGTCATCAAGTTATTTTGCTGTCCACAGATACAGAAATCGGTAAAAAAGAAGTAGAAACACTACGTAACAATGAAACGATCGCTCGTGAATACCTCCTCAAATACGACTCACACAACCGGGAAACGACAGTCATAGAAAATCAATACTTTTGGTAGTAGATATTGTCTAAAAAAATGACTCTAGCAATTTATTTAAATCTAGATAGTTACAATATATTTAAATAGCATAGGAAAATCAATAACTATGGTATGACCACATTTATTAGAAATAGAGCGTGACTTATGTGCTTTATCATTAGAAGAACTACAATGGCTCTTAGAACGTATTCAAAAGCCAATGCAAGAAAGACAGCAAAGATCAGATAAGTTAACTCATCAAGAATACATAAATGCACAATTAGCAGCAATGGCTATTGATGTAGATATTCAAACAGAAATTACCGCTATCAATCAGGAGTTTATTGTGACTGACATGGATGGATTATAAAATCGCTATTGTTTGGGTTTGTAACCAATAAATTCGATATTTACTTAATATTATGGAATCTCCAATAGAAAGAATTAAAATTTCCCAAACTGCAAAAGAGCAATTACTTAAACTCAAACGCAATACTAAAATCGACCAATGGAATATTCTTTGTCGTTGGGCTTTTTGTCGTTCTCTAGCAGAATCTACCCCACCTTCCCCCGTTCCACTTCCTCAAGATAGTAATGTCGAACTGACTTGGCGTGTCTTTGGTGGTGAAATATCCGATATTCTCCTCCTCGCCCTCAAACAACGCTGTCATAATGATGGCTATCCCACGGATAAAGAAACCCTAGCCATCCAATTCCGTCTACATTTGCATCGCGGTATTGGTTACTTAGCCGGCGACCCAAATATCAAGAAAATTGAAGATTTAATTGAACTGGCAATAAAAGGTGGAAAGGATAATAAGTAACAGTAACTGATAACTGTTAACTGATCATTGACAACTGATACTATGCCTGAAACGGTAGAAATCGAGCGTCATAGAGCCGCGATCGCTCGCAATGAAATCTCTCGTCCTGTACGATTGGCTATAGAATGGGCAATCCTCAACCAAGACACCAGTTTTTTCGATTACGGTTGCGGCTATGGTGGGGATGTGCAACGTGTAGCTAACCTCGGCTACACCAGTTTAGGCTGGGACCCTTATTACTATCCCGATGAACCAATCACCTCTGCTGATGTGGTTAATTTGGGTTACATCCTCAATGTCATTGAAGATATTGAAGAACGCCGCCAAAGTCTCATCCAAGCTTGGGAACTCACCGGCAAAGTTTTGATCGTCGCCGCACAGGTATTAATTAATGCTCCCAGCAAAGCCCAACTAGCTTACAGTGATGGTATCGTCACCAGGCGGAATACTTTCCAAAAATATTACGAACAAGAAGAACTCAAAAAATACATTGATGAAGTCTTAAATGTAGATGCAGTTCCAGTCGCCCTTGGTGTCTACTTTGTCTTCCGAGATGAAGCCGAAAAAGAAAGCTTCAAAGCCATCCGCTTCTTTTCCCGCACCTCTACACCGCGAGTCCGCATCCCCATCAAGCGGTTTGAAGACTACCAAGAACAACTCCAACCCCTGATGGAGTTTTTCACCCAACGCGGTAGATTACCCGTCAAAGGTGAACTAGAAACAGCACAAGAACTACTGGGCGAATTTGGTAACTTTCGCCGCGCCTTTAATGTCATTTTACAAGCCACCGACGAAGCCGAATGGGATGCGATCGCCTACCATCGTTCTTTAGATATTCAAGTCTACCTCGCTCTTACCCACTTTGATCAACGTCCCAGATTTTCCCAATTAGCCCCAGCCATGCGCCACGACATCAAAGCTTTCTTTGGTAATTATGAGGAAGCGTGTGAAGTCGCTGACCAAAAATTATTTAGTCTAGGTAAACCAGGAATAATTAAAACCGCCTGCGACAAAAGCAAAATTGGTAAACATACACGGGGTGCGCTTTACGTCCATGTTTCCGCTTTAGCAGCCCTAGACCCCTTACTACGCATTTACGAAGGTTGCGCCAGCCGCACCATTGGACGTGTCGATGGGGCTACGTTGATCAAATATCACATTGATAAACCGCAAATATCCTATCTGTTTTACCCAGAGTTTGACCCAGACCCCCATCCAGCCCTCACAGCTAGTATCACAATTGACTTAAAAACTTTGTATATTACCCACCGCGACTACAGTGACAGGGCAAATCCTCCTGTCTTGCACCGCAAGGAAACCTTTGTCACACCTAGCTATCCTCTGTATGAACAATTTGCCAAACTCACCCAACAAGAACAGGAATTGGGATTACTGCAACAGAAAAGCGAAATTGGTACGCGTGAAGGTTGGAAGAAATGCCTAGCTGCACACGGAGTAGAAATTAGGGGACATGAAGTTGAACAAATTAGGTAACTGTGAAAGTTTATTAACCCCACTCTCAGGAGAAACAATTATGGAGAGTATTAAAATACGTTCTCATGTAGGCGCAGATGGGATTTTACATCTTGATATTCCCATAGAAATAGCAAATACAGAAATTGAAGTTACAGTAACAATTCAAACAGTCTCACCACAACAACGAGGCTGGATGCCGGGTTTTTTTGAAGAAGTAATTGGTGGTTGGGTAGGAGAACCCTTAGAAAGACCAGAACAGGGAGAACGGGACTCATCACACAGTACACCAACTATGGCAAGATAACTGCAACTCACAAATAAACAGAAATTATGAATCCAGTGCGATCGCTGTTGCAAGTTTTTGGTAGCCGGAAGATGGCGGCTTTGATATTACTCGGTTTTTCATCTGGTTTGCCATTGTTCTTGACTAGCAAGACCTTGCAAGCTTGGATGACCGTCGAAAAGGTTGATTTAACAGCGATTGGTTTATTTAGCTTAGTAGGTTTACCCTATTCCTTAAAATTTCTCTGGTCGCCTTTGGTGGACTGGTTTAAACTCCCATTTTTAGGTAGAAGGCGCGGCTGGTTAATTACCTTGCAAATTGGGTTATTGATTGCGATCGCTTGCATGGGCTTCCAACAACCCAAACAAGCACTGCAACTTTTAGCGATTAATGCAGTAGCGATCGCATTTTTCAGTGCTACCCAAGACATCGCCGCCGACGCTTACCGTACCGATGTTTTAGAAGAATTAGAATTGGGTGCTGGTGCAGCAGTTTTCGTATTAGGTTATCGCATCGCCTTGCTGCTCACAGGTTCTCTAGCATTAATACTAGCCGATAGCATACCCTGGTCATCAGTTTACCTGTTAATGGCTGGTGGCATGGCAATTGGGATTGTAGCCACATTATTTGCACCAGAACCAAAAGAAACTCGACCCCCAGAATCTTTAGCCGCCGCCGTCATTTTACCTTTTGGCGAATTTTTTCAACGCCAAGGCGTAGTTTATGCCGTGTTGACTTTATTGTTCATCGTCCTCTATAAATTAGGCGACTCCTTTGTGAACAATATGTCCACCCCCTTCCTGCTACAAACTGGATTCACTCAAACAGATATTGGTGCAATTCAGGGTGGTATGGGATTAATCGCTACCATTGTTGGCACATTAACAGGGGGAGTAGTTTTAAGTAAAATTGGACTCAACCGCTCACTGTGGCTATTTGGTGGACTACAAGCCCTCAGTAACTTAGCTTACTTATTACTTGCTCAAGTCGGTAAAAATTACCAAGTTCTAGTGTTAACTATTAACATCGAAAACTTTTGTGCTGGCTTAGGAACAGCCGCCTTTGTGGGCTTTTTAATGAGTATGTGTAACCAGAGATTTTCTGCTACACAGTATGCTTTACTCTCCAGTTTTATGGCTGTCAGCCGTGATATTTTAGTTGCACCAGCCGGCAGCCTAGCAAAAAATACGGGTTGGCCTTTATTTTTCGTGATTAGTATTATAGCCGCAGTCCCAGGATTGCTTTTATTACCATTTTTTGCCCCTTGGAATCAAAAACCAGTGGCAGTAAACAGACCAGGAATTGAGCCAGAAGACGAGGATTTATGGGAAACCAAATAGTAATTCTTATCGGCACATTTATTCTTTTACTCACCGGATTGTTACTTGGCTACGTTCTTTCACAATTGGTTTTAGGTTATCTAACATTTAGCCTCCTAACATTTTTCGGAACAATCAGCCTGATTTTAATTTTTGGTACACTCTATTACGTATTGTTCTGGCAATTAAAGCGAGGACAAACCCAAACCCAAACATTACCAGAACCAATTTCTGAGCCACTTAACGAGCCAATCAATGAACCCGGATTTGAGAGCCAAAACTATCTCAAAAACAAACTAATTTCTAAATTATCTGGTGATGCCGCCGCCGCAGAACGGTTAATTGAGCAAGCCAAACAAAACTACCCCGGAATGCCAGACAATTGGTATTGCGAGAGAGTTCTAGACGACATAGACCGTGATACCCGCTAATAACTCTCTGCGTCCCTCCGCGTTTACCTCCGCGTCCCTCCGCGTTTAAAATTTCAACCTCAATTTTCCGCAATGTCCAAAACTCGCTAAAATTGAGTCAAGTAAAATTCACAAATCTTTAATTAGATTTTAAAACCTCAAGCGATCGCAACCAAAAATATGGCTATATTTCGTCAATACATTGCTCCCTTACTAGTCGTGTTAGTATTCATCTTTGCCCTAGTAGCAGTCAGCGCAAGGATATTTTTACCCTCTGATATGGCAGCACCAGCACCGATTGAAGAAGTGGGAATGGTGACAGGTGATAGGTGACAGGTGACAGGTGACAGGTGATAGGTGACTAAAATTTTGAATTTTGTAGGCGCAAGCCTTGCCGTAGGCTATGAGTGAATTTTGAATTGTTAATACCGGGCTATTATATTCGTCGTGGTTCTACCTTAGAGCGATCGCTGCTAGTCAAATTCATGCAGCGCACCTACCAAGACATATATCCAGAACAAGATTTTGCCCATCTAGCTAGAACCGTTGAGCAATACTTCTCCAAAGATACCCCCTTGTGGTGGGTAGATTTTCTAGGCAAGGATGTAGGAGAGCAGGGAAACAAGGAAGATAAGACAACATCATCCCCCTCGTCTCGCCCCTCTCCCATCGCCTGTCTCTGGGCGGGAAATGCCATAGATCAAGTCACCGGAACACGCCATCCTCACATTTTTTTACTTTACGTCGTCCCAGAACATCGACGGCAGGGCGTTGGTACAGCCTTAATGCGCTATATAGAGAATTGGGCAATTCAAAGAGGCGATCACCAAATCGGATTACAGGTATTTAAATCCAACCAAGCCGCCCTAAATCTCTACAATCAGCTAGGTTATCAAACCCAATCTCTATGGATGCTAAAGCAACTTGATAGTTAATAGTTAACGTGAGTTCGTATATTTCTTCAATATTGCCAGGTATATCACCTTCTTCCACAATTTCGCTTAAGCGAGAAGCTATGTGTCTTACTGAGTATTCCTGCTTTTGTGCCATGAACTCCCACGGGCCACCGCAGTCTTCTGGAGGGCAAGCGCGTTTACCATCAATGCACACTGGATAAAAGCAATTTGATTCTGGAGTGAGAATTGCTTCGACCCGAATTTGATGCTGCCAGTTATCACCTTTCGTCATATTCGTATAAAAAACGCTCTCTACTTCGCCAACCAAAATCTGATAATTTGACAACTTTAGGGTCGTCAGAAAACCACATTCCCCCAATTTGAGCAATCCCGTAATGCTTACCGTGGATTATGAAACGATGTAAGTGGGAATCCGTCCACCCCATTACTATCTGGATCATGTAGTGCAAATCGGCGATTGTACTGTTACTGCGGATTTTTATCCTACGCCAAATCATGGGACTGATGTCCAAGATAAAAATATGAAGCTGATAGATGACAAGTTTCTCGGAATCGGTCATTGGGTCATCTTACCGCATTGCCAGTGCCATCTCCCCCAAAAAAAATCGCTCTCCCAGAAAAGGACTTAGTTTTAAAGTAGTGGTGATAATTGCTACTTGCATAATACAGGCTACAGTATAAGTATTAATTATATAGGACAAAGATCCAAGTTTTGACTAGGATCTTTGTCCGATGTGGTCATTGAAGCGATCGCTGTATAATTAATCCCACCACAGCAAAACTTAGGTAAAAACATTACACGTTGTTTCATTTGTATATAAATTTATTAAATTTATGCTGGCAAATATTTCAGAAAGACGAATGCACCAAGTTAGATGGGTGCTTACAATTGGCTGGGGATTGCTGATTGTTTCTTTGTTATACGATCCCCTCTCTCCTTGGTTTACACTTCCTACCAATAGTATTAGTCCTCTAAAAATTAATCCTGAAATTTGCGTGCAAGTCCAGGGAAAGTGTGTAGAACAAAAGAACTATGCTTTGGGCGCACCAATTTTTTGGGGAATTGTTATTCCTGCTGCTATTTTCATCCTCTTGGTATTTGGACATGAAACTTGGCGAAGAATTTGCCCATTGTCTTTTGTTTCTCAAATTCCCCGTGCTTTGGGACGGCAACGACATCAACGGCGCGTGGATGCAAAAACGGGTAAGGAACGCTTTGAGTTAGTAAAAGTTAAACAAAAATCCTGGTTGGCAAACAATTACCTTTACATCCAATTTGGACTGTTTTATATAGGATTATGTAGCCGTATCTTATTTATTAATTCAGATCGCACTGCTTTATTTAGCTTTCTAATTATTACAATCACAGCAGCGATCGCGGTAGGCTATCTTTATGGCGGCAAATCTTGGTGTCAATATTTCTGCCCTATGGCTCCTGTACAAAAAATCTATGCCGAACCAAGGGGATTGTTTAATAGTAAAGCACATGATGGCGAACGCCAAGCGATTACCCAATCTATGTGCCGCACCGTCAACAAAGAGGGAAAAGAGCTTAGTGCTTGTGTAGCTTGTAATAGTCCTTGTATTGATATTGATGCTGAACGTGCTTACTGGGAAAACATTACTAAACCCGAACAACAATGGCTTTATTACGCTTATGTTGGTTTAGTGGTTGGGTACTTTGTTTACTACTATCTTTACGCAGGTAATTGGGAATATTACTTTTCTGGAGCTTGGTCACACCAAAACAATCAACTCGCTACATTACTAAGTCCAGGTTTTTATCTATTCTCTCATGCCATTCCTATTCCCAAAATAATTGCTGTTCCCTTGACGCTAGGAGCATTTACTTTCGGGGGTTATTTTCTAGGACGTAAATTAGAAAAGCGATATAAAGCTTATCTGCTTCGTCAGCACCAATCTGCAAGTATAGAAATAGTTCGCTATCAGATGTTTACGCTTTGCACGTTCTTTATTTTTAATTTTTTCTTTATCTTTGCAGGGCGTAATTTTATCCGCTTGTTACCTCCACTTTTACAATATCTGTTTCCGGTTTTAATTGCTGTGTGCAGTACCATTTGGCTGTGTAGAACTTGGCAACGCAATCCTGATCTTTACCAGCGAGAAAGCCTCGCCAGTCGGCTTCGGAAGCAGTTAAGTAAGCTGAATTTAGATACATCACGTTTTTTAGAAGGACGCTCACTTGACGAACTTAGTGCTGATGAAGTTTATGTCTTAGCAAAAGTTCTCCCAGGTTTTCATAAGGAGAAACGGCTTCAAGTTTATAAAGGAGTTCTACAAGAAGCGCTCAAAGAAGGATATGTTGACTATAGCAGCAGCCTAGAAGTTCTCCAGCAGATGCGTCAAGAACTAGATATTACAAAAGAGGAACACGATCTGATCTTAACCGAACTTGAGGTTGAGTATCCAACTATACTAGATCCCACTAAGCAACATAATCGTGAGGATTTGCTGCGACAGGAAAGCTATCGCGAAGCTTTTTTGGATGTATTTATAGAGGTGGCTAAAAATCATCCTAATCAAACTGTGGTAGCGGAATTAGTTGAGGTAATGACTGGAGAAACACCAATTGAATCTCTTGATGCTGTACTCAACAAGTTATCTAAGGACGAATCTCTTCACCTGCAACAGATCAGAGAGGAATATGCAATTACAGCCTCAGAGGAAGAAGAGATATTGAAAACAACCGAGCCTCGTCAGTTATGGACAACTATCGCTTATACCCTTGATACACTTAATCGGTTAGAAGCGATCGCCATTAAGCGCCAACTCATAAAAGAAGCTACACCTATTACTGTTAAGCAGGAATTAAGCGTTGAGCAAGTTGCTCATTGCCAAGAAATTTTCCAAAAATTTGACAAGGATGGTAATAATCGTTTGTCAAGAGGAGAATTATGCTCGGTTTTAAGAGTTCTTGGTTGCCCGTTTTCACCTCAACGGGTACAAGAAATAATGGATGCAATTTCAGAACACTCTAATAGTGACAGTGTTAGTTTTGAGGAATTTGCTGTACTACTACAAAGCGATCTAGGCTCTACCAATGAAGATCAAATATTACAGTGGTTTCATCTATTCGATGCTGATGGCTCTGGTTATATTAGCTTAGAGGAATTGCACTTATACATCAAAGATATTGTTCCCAATATTACTAAAGCTGAAATTGAAAATATGCTGAAGCTAGCAGACACTAGCGGCGATCAACAAATCAGCTACGAGGAGTTTCGCGATTTATTTCAACAGATGACACAATGACCGCATAATTCATCCCAGCACAGCAATATCTCGGTCATTGCTTAACTCCTGGGATGAGCAAAATTAAAGCCCAACTGCTGTTAAACTCACACGAAACCTTTGGGATCGCCAAAAAAGCAGACTAGATTCGCAAATTTTTTAGGATCTTGTTGGAGTAAAAAAAACTACTATGCTCACATCTTGCACCAACCGTATTAACCAGTAAAGATTAAACAAACCAGCATGAAACTATAACAACAGGCGAATAGAACCAATTAAGTAGCTTTTGTTTTAAATAAACGTGAGTCTCCAAGGAAGGCGCACCTCACGTTAATAGTTAATAGTTCTCCCCCCAGTCCACAGTCCCCAGTCTCCAGTCCCCAGTCTCCAGTCCCCAGTTATTTAATTTTGAATTTTGTTAGCGCAGCGTTAGCGAGTCTGCGAGCGTCATTTTGAATTTTGAATTGATTTGTCCCCAGTCCCCAAATTAACCGCGTATGAGATTGATGAGAAAGTGTACAATGGTTGAGCGATAAAAATAAAGCTTTAATAAATTAGTACGGATGGTTATGTGTAAATACCACTCCGACAGATAAAAGTATATGTATGACGAAGAAGACCTAAGCATACTCGAACTCGATGTCGAGGAGGATTTAGAAAGTCCCTTAGATAAACTAGAACCAATCACGGCTGAGTCAGAATTGCCAAAACCTGACCCAGACGAAATGTTAGCACTGCTGCAAAACCCCCAACGTCAACAAAAGATGTTGGCAGCTCGTGCTTTTTGTGATATTGAAGACCCACGCGCTACACCCCTTTTAATCGACCTGTTGACTGATACTTGTCCATTAGTGCGGGTGAGTGCAGCTTATGGTATTGGGCGCAATCCCAGTACCGATGCAGTTGAACCATTAATTAATCAGCTAAATCGAGACTGGAACGGCTATGTACGCAAAGGTGTCGTCTGGGCTTTAGGGAATTGTCGCGATCGCCGTTGTTTAGCACCCCTAGCAGATGCCTTAAGAACCGATATTTCCGCCGTGCGTTTATGGTCTGCTAGTGCCTTAGCACAAATGGCAGATGTCGGTTACGAAGCAATTATAGGAGCAATACCCCCCCTAATTGCAGCCTTATTTCAAGACCCAGTACCAGCCGTCAGAAGTAACAGTGCGTGGGCAATTGGGCAATTGTGTAAAGAACTACCCTCTAACGTAGTTTATGCCGCAGCGATCGATGCCTTAATTCAGTCCTTTGCCGAAGAGAAAGACTTAGGTGTGCGGGAAGATGCCAAAGCTTCACTACTAGGTGTAGGCGACCCTCGTGGCTTGCAGCTAATTGAAACCTTAGAACAAGAAGGATGGTTTTAGAAGAATTAGGGGTTTAGGGGTTTAGGGGAAGGAGACAAGGGAGAAAGAAAAAATTATTACCCCAGTCCCCAGTCCCCAGTCGCTTCTACTTCTCAGCTACAGGCTTGACCACATTTAAATCATAGGGACGTTCCGTATCATCCTCGCCCAAATATTCACCATTTTGAATTTCCAGAATGACTAAGGGAATAGACCCTGGATTGTCAACTTTATGCAGCGTTGCAGCTGGTACATAAGTTGATTGGTTACGGTTTAGTAAGACTTCCTCATCTCCACAAATCACCTTAGCCACACCAGAGACTACAACCCAGTGTTCATTGCGGTGATAGTGGATTTGTGGTTTGATACCGTGTCTGGGCTTGATTTCAATGCGACTAATTCTATAGCTTTCTCCCTCTTCGATGACTTCCACATTACCCCAATAACGTGAGCCTGAGTGTGAGGAAGACTCATTGCCATTTAATTGAGTATTATCTTCATTCTGAGTCATAACTAAAATTTTTGAGCTAAAAGAATATTACTGTTTTCAAGAAATCTCACCGAAACCAGATAAAACTAAGTGCAATCCGCAAAAAATGTTAGGCCAACATTATCTATAAGTAACGGCTGCTGTCACCTACCCTTAGACCATAAATTGTATCCAATTATTAACTAGTTATTTTTTCTCTCCTGATGCCCAATGCCCAATGCCCTATTCCCTAACTCCTGTATACTGAATCCGATAAATGCGATTATTGGCTTCCTCTGTGACTAATAAACTGCCATCAGGTAAAACTAATAATCCCACAGGTCTCCCCCAAGTGCTGGGAACAGAAGGGTTAAGCAAAAATCCAGTCAAGAAGTCTTCGTAGTAGCCTTGTGGTCTTCCTTGAGCATTAAAGGGAACAAAAGCAATCTTGTAACCAGTACCGCGATCGCGATTCCAAGAACCGCGAAAAGCCACAAAAGCCCCATTCCGATACTTTTGGGGAAAAGTTTCACCATCATAAAATTGCAACCCCAAGGCGGCTGAGTGAGCTTGAAATAATACATCAGGGACACGGGTACGGGCTGCTAAATCTGGACGTTTACTTTTACCATCTGTTGTTTGACGAGGATCAAGGTTGCTTGGTTTGAAGTAAGTATAAGGCCAGCCGTAAAACTCCCCTTGTCGAATACGTGTCAAGTAGTCGGGAACTAAATCATCCCCGATCCCATCCCGTTCATTCACACTGGTGTAAAGTTCCTTGGTGACTGGGTGAAAGTCTAGACCGACTGGGTTACGTAAACCAAAAGCAAAAGTCTTTTGCTCAGAACCATCTAAGTTCATCACCTGTACCGAAGCCCGTGGTAATTCCTCTTCATCCACATTAGAACGAGAACCCACAGAAACATATAGCTTATTACCATCAGGTGAAACTACTACATTCCTTGTCCAATGCTGATTGTAACCACCACCAGGAAGATCAGCGATTTTTTTACCGTTACCAGTTAGTTGCTGTTGTCCTTGACTATAAGGAAACCGTAAAACCTCATCGGTATTACCCAAAAAGAAGGAATCACCACTAAAAGCCATGCCAAAGGGAATATTCAGCCCATTGGACGCACTAGCAAAGGTTTGACGGACATCAGCAACCCCATCACCATTGGTATCTCGCAACAAACGAATCCGATTTTGTCTAGTCTCCGTTACCAACACATCACCACTAGGCGTTAAAGCTAACCAACGTGGTGCATTTAAACCATCAGCAAAAACATTCACTGTAAAACCCGATGGTACTTTGAGTATAGGTTTTTCAGGAATTGGTACAACTTGAGGTGGTTTAGATGCACTGTCTGTGGCGAAGGGTGCAGGTAAATTCTGCAAATTAATGCGGATGGGTTGGGGTGAAAGTGTTTCCGTCGGAATTACATTTTTTACCTGTGTAGAATCCTGTGCTAATTGAGCCGCAGAAGTAGCTGCTTGCGGTATGGGATTATCTAAAGAGGTGCGATTTTGGTCACAACCTGTTGCGATGAATAAGCAACCCAGCAACAATAAATATCTAGAGACATTCATGAAAGTAAAAACATATACACAATTTTATAAATTTAGAATCGAAATCCAGTGATTGTCACCTCTCAAAAGTCCGATTTTTGGGTAGGTGAATAGCCAATTTTTTCTTAACCATTTCAGCAAGGACGCGAATAGCTAGAAATTGTAAAAGATACAATAAATATATCAAATATTAATCAAAAGCTTTGATATAATTGACTTACAAAGCATATTTATTGTTAGTTAGTAAATATAAGAAAATATTTTTGGTGTATTTACAGTCAAGAGCCAGAAAAAAGATATTAAATACTTTGATAAAAGCATATTATTTGTTATCGTAAATTCACAGTTTATCTATTACTAAATAATGTAGCAGTGCTAGTTAGTTGAGCATATTAAATATTATACAGGTTATATAGGGCTGGAGGCGATGGCGTTCCGCCCACCGGAGGCAATCGCTTCCACACTTTCCTCTAAGAAGGGGGAGGGGTTGGACTTGGGTTAAAGTTGTGTCACAATGAATTTTTGCCAAATTTTCTTTAGCAATCTCTAATGCGGGTATGGACAAGTCTATACCATGATAGGAGGCAATATTGGTATTCAATAAAGCAAGACTGATGAAGCTGGCATCACCGCAACCTAAATCCAGTATTTTAAAAGGTTTTTGAAAGTAGCTAACGAGTAATTCGTGTAGTATGCTATAAATTTCCCTGTGTCCCATGTAATTGTTATTCAGCACTTTCTGATAAATTTTCCACTGCTTGCTGAAGAACTCTTTTAGGTAGCTGGATTCATATTCACTGTTTTGTAGATGTGTCATAATTATCACTTGTTCGGTAGACTCTTCTTTCCAAGATAACTATCAAATACGAATTGCAGTTATCTTAGTTATCTTCCCACACTTCTACTGCTAGTTTTCTTCTCTACGAGACACTGAACGCGATCGCTGTTACACACCCAAATCCTGGCACAGCCGTAACACACCCTACTTAATATTTACTTTATAAATAGGCTCTCAGCACTCTTCATCATCCTCTCAAGTTGTTATTTATATATCAGGAAAATAATTATTAAATTTTTCTGTAATATATTTGTTTTTTACCTTTATTTTTTCAACTTCTTAATCGAAACTTAATATAAAGAGTTTAAAAAACATAAAAACTTTATATAAGCACATTCATCTCAACAATAGAAAGATGACTTGAATCAAGATTGAGATTGATCAACTTATGTCAATTAATTACTCTTAATTCTGCCTGATATGACACTATAATTTAGTGTAGGCTTGACTTTCAGCTTAAAAAGCCAAAAATATCTTTATTTTTTCTTTAGAATTAATATAAATTAATTTAATCTCAAACAATAGCAATTTGTATTCTAAAAAAATATGCTTTGGTGTTCATATTTTTTACATAATTACGTAAATGTCTCCAGGTATTACTGACAAAGTTTTGTTACTATTGCGTCAATTCATACCAACAAGACACGATTGATGAGACAGTTACAGCAACTTGATCCTGTATTAGAGGAACTTTTTACTCAGATTCAACCAGATATAAAAGAGACCCTCACAACAGAGCAAGTAACAGCCATTAAAAAAGCTTTCGGCTCTAATACTTGGACTCGTTGGCATCCTTTAGACTTACGAATGACACTCCCCATCCCAGGACTAAGATTTTATATGGTGTTGCTGGGGGGTGAAGAACAACGTTCCAAACAACGATTGCAATATGCAAAAGTTTTATACCCTCTTTGGACTCCGAGCAACATCATATTTCTGTTTGTATTTTTCATTATTCTATCTGTATGTAGCTTTGCTACCTTTTCTTCTCTGTTATCAACCTTTAGTTCCATCTCAAACGCCAATTTTTCCCCATCGCCTACATCTATTCCTTGGATTTTCGATAAATCTGAATGTGAACACACTAGCCGAACTTGGGAGAATGGAAAGTGTTGGGATAGTGAACACAATCCTATGTTCTAAAATATACGCCTATTCATAGAAAACAGATGCCTAACAAAGATTTGAAAAAAGATATTTCTCAAACTGATCCTTTTGTAAAAAAATTTTTCGCGCGTATTCCTCCAGACACAGCAGCTACATTTACTAATACCCAATTGGCAGAACTAAAAAGGATATTTCAGGCTCGCGTTGAACAACGCCACTCTGTAGATATTAGGCTTTCTGTACCAATTTTTAAACGACGCTTTTATCTGGTTTATTTGCTGGGTAAAGAAACCCGCCGTTTAAAACGCGTACAAGCTCCTGTTTCCACACCAGCAAACAGAATTTTAGTGACAATATCGGGTTTTGTACTCATAACATCTTTATTGGGTACGCTCCACATAGTTAATAAACTGTGGGGACTTAATATGTTTCCAGATCAAGCAATTAAAGAATCTATCCGAGTTTTGCTCAACAAAGATTAGATTTAATCAGGATGTATCTACTCAGTTTCTACCTTTTGATCAGTTTTGCATCTTCATTGCGATCGCATCGCATCTCCTCACTATTCTTTACTACTTGTAGTCTATCCCCAGCAAAGCGATAATAAACGCTGTTGGTTTTGAACAGGGGCAACATGGGATACGACTTCACAACACTGGCAGCACTTTACAAAAACGCTCTCCTCAATGATGTCCTGCCATTTTGGGAACAGCATTCTCTCGATCCGCAAGGCGGCTACTTCACCTGCTTAAATCGTGAAGGTCAAGTTTATGACACCGACAAATTTATCTGGTTGCAAAACCGCCAAGTCTGGACTTTCTCCATGCTTTGCAACCAACTAGAAAAACGCGAAAACTGGTTGAAAATTGCTAGCAACGGTGCAGAATTTCTGGCTCAACATGGTAGAGATAGCGAAGGTAATTGGTATTTTGCCTTGAATCGTGAAGGTCAACCCCTAATTCAGCCCTACAATATATTTTCTGACTGCTTTGCCGCGATGGCATTTAGCCAATATGCCTTAGCCTCTGGTGAAGAATGGGCGAAAGATGTAGCCATGCAAGCATACAAAAATGTTTTACGCCGTAAAGACAACCCCAAAGGCAAGTATACCAAAGCCTACCCCGGCACACGCCCCATGAAAGCCTTAGCAGTGCCAATGATTTTAGCCAATCTCACCCTAGAAATGGCTTGGCTACTTCCTAGTGAAACCTTGGAAAGTGTTTTAGCTAGCACAGTACAGGAAGTAATGACGGATTTTCTCGACCAAGAACGGGGACTAATGTATGAAAATGTTACCCCTGATGGTTCTCATATTGATTGTTTTGACGGTAGGTTAATTAACCCTGGTCATGGTATCGAAGCCATGTGGTTCATTATGGATATTGCCAACCGTCACAACGAAAGTAAAACTATTAACCAAGCCGTTGATGTGGTGTTGAATATCTTGAATTTTGCTTGGGATAGTGAATATGGTGGGTTGTATTACTTCATGGATGCAGACGGACATCCCCCGCAACAACTGGAATGGGATCAAAAACTTTGGTGGGTGCATTTAGAGTCTTTAGTGGCTTTAGCAATGGGTTATCGCCTGACAGGACGTGCAGAGTGTTGGGAATGGTATCAAAAAATGCACGATTATGCTTGGTCACACTTTGCGGATGCAGAATACGGTGAATGGTTTGGCTATCTGAATCGTCGTGGAGAAGTGCTACTCAATCTCAAAGGCGGTAAGTGGAAGGGATGTTTTCATGTTCCCCGTGCTATGTACCTATGCTGGCAACAGTTTGAGAAATTGCAATCAGCTACGCTGGCCGGATCGCCATCAGTTTAACTTTTGCTAGCGTACAAGTAAAACTGACTGGACTAATATCCTATGAATATTGTCACACCAAAACGATTCACCATTGAAGAACATCATCAATTGATTGAGTTGGGATTTTTAAAGGAGGGCGATCATATAGAATTAATCCGGGGAGAATTGATGCAAATGGTAGCTAAAGGAACACATCATACAGTCTGCGTTTCTATTCTGTGCCGCCAACTGGATAGAATTTTAGGTGATAGAATTGTTATCTACAAACTTATCTACAAATATTTACAGACCTATTTAATTTTCTTAGTTCATAGCAATCAGTAAACAAATAAATAGCAACCCCAGCAATAGTAACAAAGCCTGATGGCGTTTGATCCAGTTATTAATTGTGGTTGTCAAACTACTGGCATTACGCTGTTGTTCTAAAATGGATTGCCTTTCAGCAATATTTTGGTAAAGAGTACAGTCTTTAGCGTAGGGACGTTGGAGAAAATTGCAAGTATCATCAGCATGGTAGGTGCAACTATTGCACAGATATTCATTTTTATTAGCACGGTGTACAGTAATACCGGGATGCCCGTAGGCTTTGAGTGTTGTCCGACAATAGGGACAAGTTAAAGCCTGACTATCAATGAGTTGGTGACAGTGGGGACAAGATACAGTAGCCACAATTTAAGCTCAAATTACTAAACATTCTGATTTTAACTATTTTAAAAGTGCTGAGTGCTGTTAGCGGTAGCGCGGTGTTTAGCCATCTTGTCACCCGTTAAGCCAAATTTGGGAACAATTAACTCAGTGGGTGCGAGGAGATAAAAGTGTTAGAAGAACGCGCATATTGGCTAGCTTGGGCGCAAATTTCGGGGATTGGTCCAGTGTTGCTGCAACGATTACAGCAGCATTTTGGGACGTTAGCGACAGCATGGAACGCTACTAAAGCTCAATTGGGGGAAGTTGAGGGTTTTGGTTTACAAACATTAGCAAAAGTGGTAGAACAGCGATCGCGTCTCAATCCACAACAATTACTCATCCAGCACCAACAAGAAAATCCCCATTTCTGGACACCAGCCGATGCAGAGTATCCTCGGTTGCTACTAGAAACCCCTAGCCCACCACCAATTTTGTACTATCGGGGTGAGGTAGAATTATCTGAAAATTTCGGACAAAAACCCCTAGTGGGAATTGTGGGAACTAGACAACCATCAGATTATGGCATTCGTTGGACTCGCCAAATTAGTACAGCTTTGGCGAAAAATGGCTTTACAGTAGTGTCTGGGATGGCGGAGGGAATCGACACAGAAGGTCATAGTGCTGCAATGAAAGCTGGAGGACGCACCATCGCCGTTGTTGGGACTGGTGTAGATGTGATTTATCCTCACAAAAATCAGGACTTGTACAGACAGATTTTGGCGGCTGGATTAGTTGTCAGTGAATATCCAACCAAAACTCCACCTGATCGCACTCACTTTCCTCGTCGTAATAGAATTATTGCAGGTTTAAGTCGCGCCATTTTAGTCATAGAAGCACCGTTAAAATCTGGTGCTTTAATTACAGCCACCTACGCCAATGACTTTGGTAGGGATGTATATGCACTCCCCGGCAGAATAGATGATTACCCATCCCAAGGCTGTTTAAAATTAATCAGTCAAGGAGCATCTTTAATTCTCAAAGAATTAGATGAATTACTCAAAATGCTGGGAGCTATACCACAAATTGACACTGTTGACACATCGCCAGCACCAGAACAGTTAATTTTGCCCATTTTATTACCAGAACTGCAACAGGTGATGGATGCAATTGCAGTGGATACGATCCCCTTTGACTCACTAGTGCAGAAAACAGGTATGAATACCAGTTCAGTTTCTAGTGCTTTATTACAGTTAGAACTAATGGGTTTAGTTTCACAGTTACCAGGAATGCGGTATCAGAAAGCGTAGGAGGGGAGGTGACAGAGGACAAGAAAGCAGGGGAAGCAGGGGAAGCAGGGGGAGCAGGGGGAGCAGGGGGAGAAAAATACAATGCCTAATGCCCAATTACGATTTTTCCCCATATTCCATACCATTAGCATCAGCATAACGGTGCATAAAGCGCATGAATCGTTCCCAATGATCATCGCGCTCAATTTCAATTTTGCATTCTACCCCTCTTAGTTCGTCGCCTTCGTCACCCCCAAAAATGAATCGAGTCGAAGATGGGGTAAGACTAATTTCACCTTCTTCATCAGTTAAAAGTAAGGCATTTAATGATTGTTTTGTAAAACTGTTAAATCCTTCCAATGCTTGCAATTGCTCAAACGTCATCATAACGATGCGTTTACCAGTGCGGACTTCGCGCCGTAAACTGACGTTACTCAGTTCTTCATAAATACCTGCAAAAAACTGAATTGAGGGGGTTGTTGAGGACATAATTAATAATTCAAAATTCAAAATTCAAAACTGGGCATGGGATATGGGGCATTGTATTTTTCTCCCCCTGCTTCCCCTGCTTCCCCTGCTCCCCCTGCTTCCCCTGCTCCCCCTGCTTCCCCTGCTTTACTGACCTATCTAGGAGGGTAATATTGTTGTTGTGGATTCACTACAGGAGCTTGATAGCCACTAATGGGGGTGCTAGGTGCAGGTGCAGTGATGATGGGAGATTGATAGCTTGTTGG
The DNA here is from genome assembly GCF_963920945.1 of Anabaena sp. CCY 9402-a. Classification (NCBI taxonomy): domain Bacteria; kingdom Bacillati; phylum Cyanobacteriota; class Cyanophyceae; order Nostocales; family Nostocaceae; genus Anabaena; species Anabaena sp. CCY 9402-a. The sequence goes on along the minus strand of NZ_CAWUDL010000002.1, from coordinate 110,744 downwards.
GGGTATGCTACTGGTGGTGTTGCTAGGTGTGGGAGGACTTTGGCTAAACTCTTGGTAAGCGGCGCGAGAAATTGAGCTAATGAGTTTTTCTGCACGGGGGTCGTTGTTGGGGCGTTGTACCATGACGGCAGCTATGTAACGCTTACCAGTAGGGGTATCAATGATACCAGCATCTGCTAATACAGTGCCAATATCGCCTGTTTTATGATATATGCGTGCGCCTTGATCTAAACCGGAAGGTAGGAGATGATTTCGTTCTGTGCGTCGCATTATATCAAGTATTTGATCACGCGATCGCATACTAACTAATTTGCCCTGACTTACCATAGACAGCAGATTCCCCAATTCTTTAGGGCTGGTGGTGTTTGTGCCTTGCAAATCTGGCAATGGGTTGCGAATGGCTGTGCTGGTGAGTCCCCAACTCTGAAAACGCTGATTAACTGCTTCTATCCCTCCTAATCGGGCAATCAGCATATTGGTGGCGGTGTTGTCGCTGATGGTGATCATTTTAGTTGCCACTTCTAAAGCCACATACTGCGTTCCGGCTGGTTTGTATTGTAGATTTCCCGAACCACCAACCATCATCTCCTTCTGCATGGTCAACATTTCATCGAGACGAATCTTACCAGCGTCTACATCCTGAAAAAAGGCAATTAAAACTGGGACTTTAATTGTGCTGGCCGCAGGTAAGCTGTTATCAGCATTAATATTTACATATCCTCCGGTATCTAAATCAACCAGGAACACCCCAGGGGTGAGATTGGCATTGGCTGCTACCAAATCTTGGACGGCATTTTTCAAAGTTGGGATTTCTTGGGAGAGGTACAAGCCAGCAGCTGAGTTAGTTGGGGCGGGTTTTGGTTGCACTTGTCCACTATTGTTAGATGTAGTTGAAGTTGTAGGAGTGGTGTGGTTTGCGGGATCTAAGACTGATAAGACAGTACCAACAATAGCACCAATGCCAACGCCGACAATTAATAACCGGATGGCGTACAAAATCGCTCTAGCCATTGGCTTTAACCGCGTTTTTTTTGATACTCGTCTACCCATTTTTGGTAACGGCTGTCTCTGAACTCGTACTGTTTTTACCTTCACATTCCTCGACGGCATTGGCATCTGCCTAGTTGCTGTAGGAATGGGTTTGACGACAGTCGGCATCATTAATCCTTGTTTGGACTTTCTCGTCCCAAGAGCAATGGGGGGAGGTAAAATATTGTTGTTATCCAAACGTGTGACGACCGCCGCACCTGTGGCTGCACGCTGCTGATTAGGAACTTTAACTTTTTTCGGTTCGCCTTTTGAAACTTTATGCGATCGCTGGCGACGGGTTACAGGTTGTCGCTGCGAAAAATTTCTTAGTTTGTCACCTGACTCTGACACTGCCACTCCTTGTAACTTACTCAATTTGTTGTTTAAGGCAGGAGGCAGGAGGCAGAAGGAAACTTTACTCGCCTCTAGTCCCTAGTCCCTATACCCTTTTCCATATATCCTGGTGTACCCAGTTTCATGACGGCTACTTAGTAGCATTTTTGTGTTTAGTTTATGTCATATTAAATAATTTGGGAAATAATTGCGTCAATCTTAAACTTTTGATAGAGGATTGGGAACTAATCAATTCAAAATTCAAAATTCAAAATTATTCGCGTTAGCGTCACGCAGTGAAGAACCTCTGAGGACTGGGGACTAATTCCCAAGTTCATGACGACTTATCTGTTTGGTTGTTAATTGCCCATTCTACCTGTCGCAGCAGGCCGCGCAACATTGCTACTTCGTTTGTTTGCAGATGAGCGCGATTATATAGTTGGCGGAATTTTTCCATGCGGCTGGTTGCTGTATGGGGATACAGGTAACCAATGCTGAGGAGTAACGATTCTAATTGCTGATAGTATGTCTCGACTAATTCTAATGGAGCTAGTTCCGTGACTGTGATGGTTGGCGTTTCGTTTAATTCTGCTTGTTGTGCCAGTTCGTAACAGCAGATACCCACCGCACTAGCTAAGTTCAAAGATGAATAATTGGGACTACTAGGAATGCGAACGAACCTGTGGGCATAATTTAATTCTTCATTGCTTAATCCCCTATCTTCCCTGCCAAAAATCAGGGCTGCGGGTTGGTGGGGTGGTTCTAATAACCAAGGTAGTGCCGTTCTAGGATTTTCTAAGGGGACTGAAAAATCGCGATCGCGTCCCGTGGTGGCGATCGCACTTACACATCCTTGCAAGGCTTCTGGTAGCGTGTCCACCACTACCGCCGACTCTAAAATATCTTTGGCATGAACAGCCATTCTCATCGCTTCTGTCGATAGGCGATCGCATTGGGGATTAACTAATACTAAATGCTCTAACCCGAAATTCTTCATCACACGGGCAATTGAGCCTACATTTAAAGGGCCGGCTGGTTCTACCAAAACAATTCGTATCCCAGCCAATCCCATTATTCACACTCCTAGCTTCTCTCAAAGCCAGCAGTCGGATTTGAACCGACGACCTTCCGATTACAAGTCGGATGCACTACCACTGTGCTATGCTGGCAGGTTTTTTGCTTACTCTCAAGCACTCACCGATTTTAAATTATATCACAACATAATTATTTGTCCAGTATTTAGTTGTGAGTAATGAGTGGAGAGTGGGGAGTGCTGAAATGATGAAATCATCAGCAAAGTTGATAAATTGATAAATGTAGCAAAAGCTTTCCCCCCCTTCTGCCTTCTGCCTTTCTTTTTGACATAGCAGGGGAAAGAAACAGAAGCATATAATTGTTCTTTACAGATCAAAAGCATGGCAGCATTGTTTGGACGAGATTTGTTAAGTCTGGCAGACTTGAATTCTACGGAACTTCAAGAACTGCTGCAATTGGCAACGCAGTTGAAATCACAACAGTTGCAGTTGCGATGTAACAAAGTTTTGGGGTTGTTGTTTTCTAAAGCCTCAACTCGCACACGAGTTAGTTTTACTGTGGCAATGTATCAATTGGGTGGACAAGTCATTGATCTAAATCCTAATGTCACCCAAGTTAGTCGGGGAGAACCCATACAAGATACGGCGCGAGTATTAGATCGATATCTGGATATTCTGGCAATTCGCACCTTTGAACAACAGGAGTTAGAAACTTTTGCTAACTATGCCAAGATTCCGGTAATTAATGCACTCACTGATTTAGAACATCCTTGCCAGATATTAGCTGATTTATTGACAGTACAAGAATGCTTTGGCACTCTTGCCGGGTTAACTTTAACCTATGTTGGTGATGGTAATAATGTTGCTAATTCTTTGATGCTAGGCTGTGCTTTAGCTGGGATGAATGTCAGAATTGCCACTCCTCAAGGCTATGAGCCAGATTCTACCATTGTGGAAAAAACACGCGCGATCGCTGCTAATAAAACAGAAGTTTTAATTACTAATGATCCACAGTTAGCAACTAAGGGGGCAGCCGTACTCTACACTGACGTTTGGGCAAGTATGGGGCAAGAAGCTCAAGCAGACGATCGCTTTCCGATTTTCCAACCTTATCAAATTTCTGAGCAGTTATTGAGCCTTGCAGAGCCAAATGCCATTGTTTTACATTGCTTACCTGCCCATCGCGGCGAAGAAATTACCGCAGAAGTGATTGAAGGTTCACAATCACGCGTTTGGGATCAGGCAGAAAATCGATTGCACGCACAAAAGGCTTTATTGGTAAGTCTCTTAGGTGCAGATTGAGAACAGTTATGAGTGCTGAGTTATGAGTGCTGTTAGCGGTAGCGCGGCGTTTAGCCGATGCTGAGGTAAGAGTCATTAGTCATTAGTTTTAACCTCTGTCACCTGTGTTTCTCCGAAGCAGTTTGAAAAGTCAAAAGGTAAAAGAACAGAAACTTCTTTCTTTTACCTTTGAATAACTAATCAGACAAAATTAATTACCTGCTTTACTGTCACCTGTCACCTATCACCTGTCCCTTATCTCTTTTCTCAACTACTTATTTTTATTTTTATCTTGTGATTAATGATTTTTTATAGTACTAATGTTCTAGGGACATTTATATTTACCTCCCTCATATTTTATGGAAAGGCTAACAGAAGCGCAACAAGAACTTTATGAATGGTTGGCAGAATATATCAGAACGCATCAGCATTCTCCTTCGATTCGCCAAATGATGCAAGCGATGAATTTAAAATCGCCCGCACCAATTCAAAGTCGTCTAGAACATTTACGCAATAAAGGATACATAGAATGGACTGAAGGGAAAGCGCGAACTATTAGAGTTTTACAATCTATCAAGCAAGGTGTGCCGGTTTTAGGCACAATTGCGGCTGGTGGTTTAATAGAACCTTTTACTGATGCTGTAGACCATATCGATTTTTCTAATTTTACCTTACCACCCCAAACCTATGCTTTACGGGTAGCTGGGGATAGCATGATTGAAGATTTAATTAGTGACGGTGATTTAGTCTTTCTGCGTCCAGTTCCCGAACCTGAACATTTAAAAAATGGCACAATTGTTGCAGCCAGAGTAGATGGCTACGGTACTACATTAAAACGTTTTTATCGAAATGGCGATCGCGTCACCCTCAAACCCGCCAACCCCAAATACAACCCCATTGAAGTCTCCGCTATGCAAGTACAGGTACAAGGTTCTCTCGTCGGCGTTTGGCGCGGTTACGTCTGAATAGAGAATAGGGACTGGGACAAGGAAGCATTTCTACCTTGTCTCTTTCCAATACTTCATCCCAAATCTGCAAGATTTCTTTAATTTTGAATTTTGAATTTTTATGTACCTGACGCTAAATCCAGTGCAGCAACTACCCTCTTTCCGCCTGAAATTACCCTTTGTTAAGGAAGGTGGGGGGAGTTACCAAACTCAACCATTACCAGGATGCCCTAAAATGCCGGCATCTCTGCAATTGCGCCAGTATCAGCAACAAGCTATTACTAACTGGTTTGTAAATAACGGCAGAGGTACGTTGAAAATGGCTACTGGTAGTGGTAAAACTATCACTGCACTGGCTGTAGCTTTTGAACTGTACAAACAAATTAACTTGCAAGTGTTATTGGTGGTGTGTCCCTACCGCCATCTTGTCACCCAATGGGCGAGAGAATGCGAAAAGTTTAATTTACAACCAATTTTAGCTTTTGAGAACGTCCGCAATTGGCAAAGTCAACTTTCTACCCAACTTTATAATCTGCGTTCTAGTTCTCAAAGTTTTGTCACAGTGATTACTACTAACTCGACATTAATTGGTGATGGTTTTCAATCGCAACTCAAGTATTTTCCGGTCAAAACTTTAATTATTGGTGATGAAGCCCATAATTTAGGCGCACCTAAATTAGAAGAAAGTTTACCCCGCAGTGTGGGTTTAAGACTAGCTTTATCTGCTACACCAGAAAGATATTTTGATGATAATGGTACGCAATCTTTATTTGATTATTTTGGCACAGTTTTACAGCCGGAGTTCACTTTGAGAGATGCAATTTCTCAAGGGGCTTTGGTTCATTACTTGTATTATCCCATACTTGTAGAATTAACTGAAGCTGAAAGTATTGCCTATTTAAAACTAACTAAAAAAATCGGTAGGTCTCTACTCTACCGTGATCGAGAAAATGGGCAATCATCTAATTTTGAGGATAACGAAGATTTAAAGCCATTATTAATGCAAAGAGCGAGATTAATTGGTGCAGCAGCCAATAAATTAAATGCCCTACGGGAATTAATGGCAACTCGTCGGGAAACTACCCATACACTTTTTTATTGTAGTGATGGTTCTCTAGAAACAGGGCAGCGTTCATCTTTACAACAACTCAAAGCTGTTGCTAAAATTTTAGGAGTAGAATTAGGTTATAAAGTCAGTACCTACACAGCCCGAACACCTTTAATAGAAAGAGAAATTTTACGAAATCAATTTGAAAATGGTGAATTACAAGGTTTAGTTGCAATTCGCTGTTTAGATGAAGGGGTGGATATTCCAGCTATTAAAACGGCGGTAATTTTGTCAAGTTCTGGCAATCCCCGCCAATTCATTCAGCGACGGGGAAGAGTGTTACGCCCCCACCCACATAAGGAGCGAGCTACTATATTTGATATGATTGTTTTGCCACCAGATTTAGATCGAGAAACCATAGAAGTAGAACGCAATCTATTAAGAAAAGAACTAAGACGCTTTGTGGAATTTGCCGACTTAGCTGATAATGCGGGTGAAGCTAGGATAAAACTACTTACTTTACAAAAACGATATGGCTTGTTAGATATTTGACAACCAATACAAATTATTCACGGTAGCGATCGCTAGGATATTATTGTAAATACTTATATCATTGATAAGAAAATTTGTATTATCAAGAGTACATTACAAAATGTATCTTTCAGAGCATAGTCAAAATAACATCACGATTTTCTTTGATAGAAACGCAAACTATAGCCTATGTGGTGAAATACTCTTATCTTCCAGCTTTTTTACTATTTAGACTTTTAACGATAACTCCTTTGTAAAATTAAGCCTCTTATTGAACAGGCGGTTGAAGAATGAATTCACCGTATGCTATTGATTTGCCAACTCTAGACTTAGTAATTCAATATTCGCCTTGGACTGTAACACCAGATACGCTGGTGATTGATGTAATTGGTTTAATGAATCGGGTAAGAGGTGATGATAGTAGTCTATTCAATGCCATATCGCCCCAGCACGACAGTTGTGCTTTGATCGTCGAGGGAACGAGATTAGTAGGAATATTCACGCTGCAAGATGTAGTATATTTGACGGCTTTAGGGAGGGATTTATCTGAGGTAAGAATCGCTGAGGTGATGACACAACCAGTTATTAGCCTCACACTTGCTGAGAGTGAAAATGCCCTGACGGCTTTATTATTCATGCGTCAGCACCAGATTCGTCACTTACCTGTAGTAGATACAAAGGGAGAATTAATCGGGCTGATTACTCAAGACAGGATTCGTCAGGTGGTTGAGCCAGCACACTTGTTGAAATTTCGCACTGTGGCGGAGGTGATGGTAACTACAGTAGTTCACGCGCCACCAACTGCATCGGTGTTGGAATTAGCCCAATTGATGAGGGATGGCTGCATCAGTTGTATAGTGATTGTGGCAGGAGAGCAGGAGAAAAAAAAGAGCAACTCTCTATTACCCGTGGGGATTATAACTGAGCGAGACATCGTAAATTTTCAGTTGCAAAGACTGGATATCGCCCAAACTCCGGCGGAAGCAGTCATGAGTCAGCCGATATGCAGCGTCAGTTCAACTGCGTCCTTGTGGACTGTCAAGCAGTTGATGCAGGAGCAAGGGGTGCGGCGAGTCATCGTAGTGGGGGAGCAAGGAGAACTCCAAGGGCTAGTAACACAAACTAATCTGCTACAAATCTTTGACCCCGCAGAAATCCTAGGAGTCATGCAAGCCTTACAAAAAACAGTAGAAGAGCAGACAGTGCAATTGAGGGAAGCCAACGAACAGTTACAGCAACAGGTAAGAGAACGCCAACAGGTAGAAGCATCACTCCAGCAAACCGAAGCAGAATTAGAATTGCGAGTAGCAGAACGGACTGCTGAACTGGTGCAGGTAAATACACGCTTACGAGGGGAAATAGCAGAGCGCAAAAAAGCTGAGGTAGCTTGTCAAGAAAGCGAGCAACGCTTGCAACTTGCTCTTTGGGCTGGCAATACTGGCATTTGGGACTGGAATCTCAAAACCAATCAGGTAATCTGGTCTGAGAATCTGTTCTCTTTATTTGGTGTAACTCCCGATACATTTGATGTTAGCTATGAAAATTTTTTAAATCTAATTGTTCATCCTGAAGACCGCGAACCACTGCATCAGTCAGTTTTGCGAGCGATTGACCAACAAGTACCCCATAATATCGAATTCCAGTTTCTTACTCCTGATGGTAAAGTTGGCTGGTCAGTATGCAAGGGGAAGGTGTTCTATGATGACACTGGTCAGCCATTTCGGTGGACGCTCGTACGCGATGAATTGGGGAAACCTCAATCCATCCTAGTAGTAAACACCGATATTACAGAGAAAAAACAACTAGAGCAACAATTTTACCGCGCTCAAAGGCTTGAGAGTGTAGGAACTCTCGCAAGTGGCATTGCTCACGACCTCAACAATGTTTTTGCTCCCATTATGATGATTGCTCAATTACTGCCTTCCAGATGCAAAAATGTTGATGCGCGGACTCAAGAACTATTCCAAACACTGGAAAATAGTTCTCAGCGTGGAGCTAACTTAGTCAAACAAATTCTCACCTTTGCTCGTGGAACAGAAGGGAAACCGATTCTATTACAACCTGGACATCTGCTTAAAGAACTAGTCAAAGTTATCAAACAGACATTCCCCAAATCTATAGAAATTCAGACTCATATCCCCACCAACACACTGTGGATGGTTAAAGCCGATCCTACCCAACTGGAGCAGGTGTTTATGAATCTGGCAGTCAACGCCCGTGATGCTATGCCCAATGGTGGGATCTTGACCATCTCTGCGGAAAATCGCTTCCTTGATCAAACCTATACCCGGATGAACCTTGATGCTCATCCGGGAGACTACATTGTTGTTACAGTCTCTGATACAGGAACAGGCATTCCTCCAGAGTTATTGGAACATATTTTTGAGCCATTTTTTACAACTAAAGAACTTGGGACAGGTACAGGACTAGGACTAGCAACAGTTTTAGGTATTGTCAAAAACCACGCTGGTTTTGTGGAGGTATCGAGTCAAGTAGACAAAGGTACGCAATTTCAGGTCTACTTGCCAATAGGAGAAGGAACATTGGCCGAGTCGAGAATAGAAGGAGAACTGCCTAGAGGTAACGGTGAGTTAATTTTGGTCGTAGACGATGAATTAGTAATTCAAGAAACAACCAAGGAAACCTTAGAAAATTATAACTACAAAACCCTTGTAGCTAACGATGGTATTGAGGCGATCGCACTTTATGCACAATACCAGCAAGAAATCAGCGCAGTCTTACTAGATATGCTCATGCCCAACATGGACGGATTAACCACTATCCGCACCCTGAAAACCCTAGACCCCGAAGTTAAAATTATTGCCACCAGTGGTTTACCCGCCAACTGCCAAAAAGCTCTTTTCGTAGGTGCGACAGCCTTCTTATCCAAACCCTACACAGCAAGAGATTTATTGACTACTTTCTCTCATAAGTAAGTAGTTAATAAATCTCTCTTCTCTCTGCGCCTTCCCTGCGGGACGCTCCGCGAATGCGCGAGTAAATCACCCCCCATTCAGCAACGCCAACATATCTGTAAACTTTTTCTAAAAGTTGTAGTCAATTGTACGTTATGTGAGAAGATAAATAAATGATATTAATATAATGGAATGCTAGCAAAATTTTTAAAATCACAAAATTCCCATTATAAGAAATTTTAGTATAATTCAAATATATCAGCGATCGCAACAAAAATAAAGACCATTTCGTCAAAAAATTTTAAAATTTAACAGCGATAATTTGCCGAATTAAAAAATAGCCATAATAGTGGCTTTACGGATGTAAAAACAGCAATTGCGGCAGTTAAAATAGAGAAACCCGATCTGCAAAAAATAAGATGTCGCCAGAGCAAAATATAGATGATGTGCAAGAGCCAATTATGAATGCTCCGCCAGAGGTGCGACAAATTATAGAACGAGTATGGCATTTAGAAAAAAATAGACTAGATAAGAAAAGTAATAGCCCCATCAATGATGATATTTTAGATATTGTGAAGGGAGCAGTGCAATGAAGCTCACTTCCATTAAATTGTGTAACTTCCGCTCCTTTTATGGCAAAACCCCAGAGATGATAATTTCTGGGGGAGATGTTCTCAACACCACAATTATTCATGGCAATAACGGCTCAGGTAAAACCAGTTTACTAAATGCCTTTACGTGGGTATTATATGAAAGGTTTAGTGCTGCCTTTGCCTCCACAGAACAATTAGTCAATAAAAGAGCGATCGCCCAAGCACAACCAGGACAAGCTGTAGAATGTTGGGTAGAAATTAACTGGGAACACGAAGGTAAACGCTATAACGTCAAACGCCAATGTCGCGGTTATAAAAATAAAACTGACTTTGCAGTAGGTAAAACCGAATTACTCATGCAAGTAGCTGGAGATGATGGTAGATGGTATTTTCCACTCCAGCAACCAGAAGAAATCATCGGGCAGATTTTACCCGTCAGTTTACACCAATACTTCTTCTTTGACGGCGAACGCATCGAAGAAATAGTACGTTCTGATAAGAAATCAGAAATTGCGGAAGCTACAAAAATTTTCTTAGGTGTAGAAGTCATTAACCGTTCCATCAAACATCTTGGAGAAGCCAAAAAAAGTTTAGAGAATGAACTAAAAGCCATTGGTGACTCAGAAATCAAACAGCTTTTAAGAGAACAAGCCAAACTCGAACAAGAAATTGAGCAAATCAACACCCGCCAAGCAGAAATCAAGCAAGAATTAGAATATCAACAAACCTTTAAAAAAGAAACAGGTAATCGCCTGCAAGAACTCAGCGCAGCCAAAGAATTGCAAGAGAGACGACAAGAATTAGAAAATCAAAAGAAATTAAATCAAGATAATTGGCGACAAACTAAAGAAGCCCTAAAAAAAATTATTTCCTCACGGGGTTATACTGTCTTACTATCAGACACAACAGCCCAATTTCGCGCCATTCTCCATGACCTAAAGCAGAGAGGTGAGTTAACCTCTGGAATTTCGCGGGAATTTGTTACAGAATTACTCAACTCCCAACGCTGTATTTGTGGTGCAGAATTACATCCAGATAATCATGCCCATGCTAATGTAAGTATGTGGTTAGATAAAGCAGGTTCTTCATCAGTAGAAGAAACCGCAATTCGCATGAGCGCACAAGTAGACGAAATTGACAAACAAGCCTCAGCTTTTTGGGAAGAAGTAGACAGAGAACAAACCAGAATCAATCAATTACGTCAAAATATTTCCCAAATTGAAAGCGAATTAGATAACATTCAAGAACGTTTGAGAAAAGACCCCAACGAAGAAATCAGCAACTTGCAAAAACGCATTGATGAAATTGAAAGTAAAATTGATGAATATAACCGAGAACAAGGTGCAAATCAACAAAAAATTACTCAGCTAAAAACAGAAATCGATGCTTTAATTAAACAAATTGCCAAACAAAAGCTGAACGAAGATAAACAATTATTAGCACAAAAACGCATCAACGCTACTCAAGATGCCATTGAACGCCTAACCGAAGTCAGAAACCGCCAAGAAAAGCAATTTCGCTTACAATTAGAAAAAAGATTACAAGAAATATTTACTACTATTTCTTTCACCCCTTACGTTCCCACAATTAGCGATAAATATGAATTAACTTTAATAGAGAATACCTCTGGTATAGAAGCAGCCGTAGCCGCTTCCACAGGGGAAAATCAAATTCTCAGTTTATCATTTATCGCCAGTATTATTGATAAAGTCAGAGAATGGAGTGCCAAGCGTAAAATTCTCACCATACCAGATAGTAGCACCTTCCCAATCGTCATGGATTCACCCTTTGGTAGCCTAGACGAAACCTATCGCCGCCGCATTGCTCAAACATTACCAAAATTAGCAAACCAGTTAATTGTCTTAGTCACAAAAACTCAATGGCGAGGTGAAGTAGAAGCCGAAATGTCAGACAGAATTGGTAGAGAATACGTCCTGACTTATTATTCCTCTAAACCAGACTGTGAACAAGACTATATCGAAATAGCCGGAGAAAGATATCCTTTAGTAAAGCAAAGTCCCAATGAGTTTGAATATACCGAAGTAATTGAAGTAGAAAGAGATTGGTAATCTGATAATTTCTAAGTTTTTATTCAGGAATTTAGTTCTTTTGACCTATGTTCATTAAACCTGAAATTCAAATACCAAAACAATTACCATTTTTAGAAAAGTTATGTTGGCAAAGAGAAGATATAGAAAATCTTACTCTTTTAGAAATGCTGAGAATATATGAGCGAGGATGGCATTATCGAGGAGTTTTAGGTGATTTGAGCCAAACAGAAACTTTATTTGTGCAACAATTAGCTCAATATTATAAATCCTGGTTAGGAGTGCAAATGTTTGAGAGGGAATTGCATCAAATAATTTTAAATGTTCTTAATCAATTAAATGCTAATTTTTTACTAGAATCTGGAGCATACTTTGGCGGCGGAACTCTGGTGAGTTTAAAACATGGCGAATATAGATTAAGCAAAGATATAGATTTTCTCTGTTCTTCTGGTACTGGCTATCGATGGCTACGACAAAACATAGCCGAAAATCAATATAATGCCCTATTTAATACACAAAACAATCTCAAATTTCCCAGAGAACTCAAAGCTGACCAGTACGGGGTAAGATTTGCCATTATGGTTGATGAAACTCTGCTAAAATTTGAAATTATTAGGGAAGGACGTATCGAATTGGGAGAACCAGATTATCCCACTTGGTCGCCCGTACCATGCTTAAATGAAATTGATAGCTTTGCTGAAAAACTTTTAGCCAACTCCGACAGATGGAACGATTCTTCAGTAGATTCGAGAGATTTAATCGATTTGGCTATCCAAAGGCTCAAGTCTCCAATTCCGATAGAAGCTATTAAGAAAGCAGAGACAGCCTATCCCGTAATTGAACCTTTAAAAAAAGCGATATCTTCTTTTCAAAATAACCCTGCTTATCGAGACAAATGTTTTACTGCTTTGCGAATCATCAACCCCAGTAAAGTTATTGATGGGATTGATTTAATGGCGGCGGATTTATCATTAGAAAAGACAGTTAGAACACTCAGCGAAAGTTAATTACTGCAACCCCAAAATACAAAGATATATTTTTTTGTAACGAACTACAGATAAACTCAGAAGAATAAAGATAATTTATCGGTGTTTATATGTACTGATAAAAATGAAATTCAGAAATATTTCTCTAGCAATTGGCTTAATTCTCAGCTTATCAAACTCCCCCGTTCTAGCCTTCCCTGATACCCAAAAAGATTGGGCAAAAAATTGCATCCAACAACTAGGAGAACGCAAACTAATCACCGGCTATCCTGATGGCAGTTTTCGCCCCAACGCTACAGTAACACGGGCAGAAGCAGCCGTACTAATGCTCAATGCCTTCCCTAATGCACCCATCAAGCGCAGTGCTATTACATTTAAAGATGTACCCGTTAATTATTGGGCAGGTAAAGCCATTATCACAGCTTACCAAAAAGGATTTTTTTCTGGTTATCCCAACGAAATATTTCAACCTAACCAACCAATTCCTAGGGCGCAAATTATCGGTGTTATGGCTGGGGCGAAAAATTATAACTCCCTAGCTAACCCAGCGCAGACATTACAAAGATATTTTGATGATGCTGCACAAATTCCTAACTATGCCCAAAATGCGATCGCATCTGCGACAATTAACAGTATTGTGGTTAACTACCCTAATGTCAAACAGCTAAAACCTCTCCAAAGCACCACCAGAGGCGAGGTTGCGGCTTTGATGTGTCGGGCGTTGAATATCTACACAGTTCCCCCGCAATATATCGCAGGTGTCACCGTCCAACCCCAAGAAGTGCGTTCCTTACCGGGAAAACTAGATACAATTCCCACCTTTAACAGCAACAGTCCTGAACTAGTGACAACTGAAGGAATTTTACTTTCCACCTTCCCCCCAGAAGGTAAACAGGTACAGGATGCACATTTAAATTATGCTTTTCAAGGCAGATTTGATATCTTCACCCATCATATCGCCCGCGCAGAGACAGCAAATCAAAATCGCACCGTTTACCAAGGGATAATCGTACATAATCCCGGTAATGAACCTGTCACATTGCAAGTATTACAAGCCGCCAGCTACTTAACCAGAGAAGCACCGTTTATCAACTTACCTGATATAGCGGATAATGCCCAAAGTACAGTCTATTCCGGCCCTGGTAGTCGGACAATGACCGATGTTCTACAAGGTAAAAGACAAGCTATTTTTCCGGAACAAATAGTTATAGCACCGGGAAAAACTGAAATATTAACTAGTTTACCCATCCCTGTCCAAGCACCTGGTTCTAATGGTCGCACTGTGATGATGCGTTTGGTGAGTAGTGCGCCAGTGTATTTGGCTAATTTAGCCAAGAATAGTAATGTCTCTCCTAACTTAGCTGATTGGCAAACAATCCTCAATACAGGTAGTTTAGCAGGGAAGCGCGACCCCATACCTACACCCCTTGACCCTCCTAGAGAACCGACAGTATTTAGCCGTGTGGCTGGTGTCTCTGAGGGAACAAGATGGCTATCTGTAATTACAGACAAACCGAATATATCTGGGTTGACAATACCCCAACCAGGAAAAGCATTCTCTTACCCCTTGGGGACGGTGCATTTAATTACCCTCAGTACAGGACAAATTCAAAGTGCGCCAATGTTGAAACGTTATCCTGATACAGCTTACTTTGCTCACAGTAACTATGGTGTAGAATACAATCTCAGTCTGCCTCTATTTAACTCCAGCAATCAAACTCGGACTGTAACTGTAGCAATTCAAACACCATTAAAAGATGAGGGTGGTACAGATAGACTGCTGTTTTTAAATCCGCAAGTAGAACAGGTATTTTTTCGGGGAACGGTGCGGGTAGGTTACACCGATGATAATGCTAGGGAACAGACGCGTTATCTGCATCTAGTACAGCGACGGGGACAACCAGGGGAAGCTTTGGTACGGTTGAAGATGGTAGCCGGGGAGAAGCGGCAAGTTCGGGTAGACTTTTTGTATCCTCCTGATTCTACTCCGCCGCAGGTTTTGACTGTGAGAACTGAGGGGTGATTTTACTCACGCAGAGGCGCAGAGACGCAGAGAGGAGGAGAGATTGTTAGATTTAAATTATCTCCAATTTGTATAGGTGGTTTATGAGTATTAAGACTGAGGCGACAATTGAAGATTTATACCGCTTGCCTGACAATTGTAAGGCGGAAATTGTGAATGGGAAATTGGTGCTGATGTCTCCAACTGGATTTTTACCAGGACGTGCTGGGGGTGAAATTTATGCTAGTCTGCGTGGATATGAACGCTTGACTAAAAGTGGCTATGCTTTGCCAGATAATGTGGGTTTTTTGGTGAATCTTCCTCACTGTCGTTCTTTGAGTCCTGATGCTGCGTTCTATACTGGTAAACCTACTGGTGGAAAGTTTCTCAATGGTGCGCCTGTGTTTGCGGCTGAGGTCAGAAGTGAAAATGATTATGGGGATAAGGCTGAGGAAGATATGGCAAATAAGCGGTGTGATTATTTTGCGGCTGGTACTTTGGTAGTCTGGGATGTGGATGTACTCAAAGAGGAAGTGATTAGGGTATACCATGCAAGCAATCCCGAACAACCGCAAGTTTAT
Organism: Anabaena sp. CCY 9402-a; assembly: GCF_963920945.1. Lineage (NCBI taxonomy): Bacteria > Bacillati > Cyanobacteriota > Cyanophyceae > Nostocales > Nostocaceae > Anabaena > Anabaena sp. CCY 9402-a. Next base: position 95,416 of record NZ_CAWUDL010000002.1, on the reverse strand, counting down.
CGTCGTGGTGAGATGGCGGAAGCTGCACCCGCATTACCAGGATGGTCATTTCCGGTAGATGATTTGTTTTTTTAGGGTTAAGTAGGCGATCGCTCTCTTACTTAGTATAAAATATAAACAATGAGTAACCTGGAATATCTCTACACAGGCGATCGCTCTTTTTTGGTATAAAATGATAAGCTAATCAGCATTTAAGTTGCATAAAACCAGGGCTGAAGCCCTTACTACAAGCGAATCAGTCTGGAAAAATGAATGAAGATTAGCTTAAAGCTAGGCATAGTCCAAGCTAGGCATCACTTATACTTTTCGGTTAATATAGCTACAAAGCGATTATCAATATCATGGCTGCAAACAGAATTAGGGTTGCGAAAGATAAAGCTGAATTGGTGAAATCATTAGTTACATCAAAAGACACCACGGGGCCATTTCAAACTTATGTAGAAGTGATGGTTTTTGCCGCCGCTTTGGGTGCAAAGCATAAAAAAAAAGTCCCTTTAGAAGTAATTGCTAAAGATTTATCTCCATTACGACAGGAATATTTTAATAGTAGCTTTGCTATCTTGATTAATTTATTGTCTGTCACAGAAATAAAAGATATTCAAGTTCTCGATGATAATGACATAGCTGACGAGCAACGCATCCATATTTTTGAAGAGTATGCTAATGGTGGGCTAGAAATTATACAAAATGAACTTCGTGGGGCAGTAGACTATTCAGAACGACTGCTATTGGTTTTAAGTTCTGAAAGATTTAATAATGAGGGCGAAGGAGAGGAATTTAATCTTAGCAAATTCCTCACATAAATTAGCCTATATATATGCTTCAAAAAGCTAATTTTTAGTAGAAGTTATCTTCTTATTAAGAATATATCTCATCTTCTTTTTCAGATTCTTGATGAAGTGATGTTTGAGCATTTAATTCTGGTAATCCTAAAGCAAGTATGGCAGAAAAACGATCTCGAATCATATCTTCTTTTTGTTGACTGTTCATTTTTTCATGTTCTTTGCCATAAAAAGCAACAGTATCAAAACCTTTATATAGGACTCCTATATGATTTTTGAAAAAACTCCGCTTAAGTCTCCCCACATTTATCTACCAAAAAATCTCTATAAAAAATAATTTATATAAGTATAAAAATATTTCTTGCGTAAGTAAAATTACTTTGCAAAGCGATCTACACACGCGTATCACCCACTAGGAATGAAAGAAACACCTTTTCCCTCTTATCCTGTCCCCAATTCCCCCATCCCTTATACTTATCTGAACTGTATTGAGGAATAGCCGATTTGTTTGAATTTTTGCTACATGATTATTTTGTGCTGGTCATGAAATAAAAGTAAGCCAAATCAGGACTTGGGGTTGAATCGATTCAATATTACTAATATTTTATTGTTATTAAACATACATTAATTCACAAAAACATGAATAATTAATAATAATAACCCTGGTTTTTTGACGAAATTGGGGTTTTATATTGTTCTATATCTTTGCAAAAAACAAGTCTAATGAAATCTCTATCTAGCCAGAGGTAAAATTTACTGATCATCTTGGATAATAACAGAATATAAATACTAAACAGTATCAATTTACGGTTTTATATAAAAAATAGGCTGGGTATAAAAATCAACTGATCATGCAAATTTTAACTCTGGAGACTAGCTGTGAAAGATAAAAGAGAAAATGCTAATTCAATGTCTGCGTCTATTCTTACCATCGGTACAGGCTGGTTTCCTCAAACTCCTGGAGGATTAGAAAGATATGTTTATGACTTAATTCATACCTTAGTCAGTCATCAAGACCAAGTGGAATTATGTGGAGTTGGTTTACCAAAAATTGATCTAAATACATCAATCAAGCTGACTAACTTAGCATCACCAGAGAGTGCAATTTGGCAAAGGCTTTGGTCAATTCGGACTAATTTTGAGAAAACTAGGGTCAGTAAACCAGATGCAATTAATTTACATTTTGCTTTATATAGTTTTCCTATTTTAGACATTTTGCCGAAAGGAGTACCGATTACATTTAACTTTCATGGGCCTTGGGCATTTGAAAGTAAACAAGAAATAGGGAATAATCCATTGAGGATTTTTCTCAAGCGTCGGCTGATAGAACAAACTACTTATAATTACTGCGATCGCTTTGTGGTTTTAAGTAAAGCATTTGGTAATATTTTACACCAAAAATATCAAATACCCTGGAGCAAAATTCATGTTATCCCTGGTGGGGTGAATCTTCATCGCTTCCAGCCCAACTTATCACCCCAAGCAGCGCGTCAGCAACTAGGCTGGCCAGAACATCGTCCCATTTTATTTACATCCCGGCGTTTAGTACAACGCATGGGACTAGATAAGCTATTAGCAGCCATAGCCATAATTAAACCCAGAATACCTGATGTTTGGCTAGCGATCGCAGGTCGTGGTCATCTGCAAACTACCTTAGAACAACAAGCCAAAGAATTAGGTCTAGAAAATAACGTGAAATTCTTAGGTTTTCTACCTGATGAGCAATTACCTTTAGCTTATCAAGCTGCTAACTTAACTGTGATGCCTAGCCAATCTTTTGAAGGATTTGGATTAGCAATTATAGAATCTCTAGCTTGTGGTACTCCAGTTTTATGTACACCAATTGGGGGTATGCCAGAAATTTTACAACCATTCTCCCCGGAACTAATTACTAATTCTACCGAAACCTCAGCGATTGCAGAAAAATTAGCACAAATATTACTAGAAAAACTTCCTATCCCGTCACGAGAAGATTGCCGTGAATATACTATTAATAACTTTGATTGGCAAAAAATTGGTCAACGCGTGCGACAAGTAATTTTAGCCTAAATATCATTTTCTCTGTGCCTCTGTGGTTAAATAAATTATTTTTCACCACAGAGACACAGAGACACAGAGTTAAGACTCATGTTTATTAAACAATACATCATATGAAAATATTATTTTTAGACCAAAGCGGTAAACCAGGCGGTGCAGAACTGTGTTTAATTGATATTGCTAAACCTTACTGTGATCGCGCTTTGGTAGGTTTATTCGCTGATGGTGATTTTAGAACTTTATTAGAACAAAATCATATCCCGGTAGAAGTTTTGACAAATCAAGCGATCGCAGTTCGTAAAGAAAGCAATTTACTCCAAGCTTTCGCTAGTTTAGGGCAACTAGCACCGTTAATCGCTAAGGTAGTAGAAAAGGCTTATAAATATGATGTAATCTACGCCAATACTCAAAAAGCCTTGGTTGTAGGGGCGATCGCTAGCTTCGTAACTCGTCGTCCATTAGTGTATCATTTACACGATATTCTTTCTTTAGAACACTTTAGTAAAACTAACTTACGGGTTGCTATTACCTTAGCTAATCGTTTTGCATCTTTAGTTATAGCTAATTCCCAAGCTAGTCAAAAGGCTTTTGTGCAGGCGGGAGGAAAGCCAGAACTCACTACAATTGTCTATAACGGTTTCGACCCCAGAATTTATCAAACTTGTGATGAAGATATCCAAAAACTGCGGCAACAATTAGGGTTAGAAAATAAATTCGTTGTCGGACACTTCAGCAGACTTTCACCTTGGAAGGGTCAGCACATCCTGATTGAAGCTATAGCTAAATGTCCGCCTCAAGTAACAGCTATTTTAGTGGGTGATGCCTTATTTGGTGAGCAAGATTATGTTAAACAATTACACCAACAAATTGCCCAATTAGGACTAGAAAATCGTGTGAAATTTTTAGGATTTCGGGCAGATATTCCCCAATTAATGGCAGCGTGTGATTTAGTTACCCATACTTCCACTGCACCCGAACCCTTTGGGAGAGTGATTGTTGAGGCGATGCTGTGCGGAACACCTGTAATTGCAGCTAAAGCCGGGGGTGCAATGGAATTAGTAGAACATGGGGTGAATGGTTTTCTGGTGACACCAGGAGAACCCCAAGAACTAGCACAAGCCATTAATACTTGTGTGCAAGAGACAGAAATGACTGCAACCATTGCTAATCAGGCGAGGAATATTGCTAGTCAGCGTTTTGATGTGGCTAATGTGAATCAGCAAATAGCCAAGTGTCTGAAGGGGATAGGGGATAGGTGACAGGGGAAAAGAAAGCAGGGGGAGCAGGGGGAGCAGGGGAAGCAGGGGGAGAAAAATACAATGCCCACTCAGCACTCAGCACTCAGCACGGGCTAAACGCCCCGCTACCGCTAACAGCACTCCCCACTCACAATTTAGAGCGTATCCGTTCCGGGCTACCAGTAGGAATAGAAGCAATTAACTTTTGTGTGTATGCTTCCTTGGGTTCGCGGTAGATACTTTCGGCTGTACCTTGTTCGACAATTTCACCACGATTCATGACTAAAATGCGATCGCTCATAAATTTGACGACGCTTAAATCATGGGAAATGAAAATATAAGTTAGCTGAAACTCTTCTTGCAATTCTTTCAGTAGATTTAATACCTGCGCCTGTACCGATACATCCAACGCCGATACTGACTCATCACAGATAATAAATTTAGGATTTAATGCCAAAGAACGAGCAATACAAATCCTCTGGCGTTGACCACCAGAAAACTGATGTGGATAGCGGTTGATTGCATCTGCACTTAAACCAACTCTTTCTAAAAGTTCTGCTACCCTTTGTAGGCGTTGTTTTTTGGTTTTACCTACAGAGTGAATTAACAAAGGTTCTGCAATTGCTTCCCCAACTTTCATCCGGGGGTCGAGCGCGCTAAAGGGATTTTGAAAGACGATTTGCATTTCCCGCCGCAGTTTTTGCAATGCTTCGCCTTTGAGATTTGTAATATCTTGTCCCTCAAAGATAATCTGTCCACCCATCGGCTCAATTAGCCTTAACAGAGTTCTACCCAAGGTTGTCTTACCACAACCAGATTCTCCCACTAATCCCACCGTTTCCCCTGGTTTGACCTCAAAGGAAACGCCGTTAACCGCCATGTTGTAGCGTTTCTTAGTACCAAACACACCCCGCACAGGAAAACCAACTTGCAAATTCTGGATTTTTAACAGTGGTGGCTTTTCTTCTAACTTTGTCAATCTAGTATGGATTTCTTCCGAGGAAATTTCTGGTGGTGGTGAGGGTTGTTTCTCTTCAATAATTAACTGTCCGCTTTCTGTTTCCGCCACAGTCATATAATCAGAAACCGTCAGCAGTTTGTGGGGATGGTGGGTGAGTGTGGGACGACAAGCAACTAAACCCTTAGTATAGGGGTGTTGGGGATGCTTAAAAATTTGCTCCGATGCGCCGTATTCCACGACTTTACCTTTGTACATCACCGCGACTTTGTCAGCAATTTCGGAAATTAACCCCAAGTCATGGGTGATGAAAATCAAGGCCATGTCACGGACTTGCTGCAATTCTCTGAGGAGATCAATAATTGTGGCTTGGACTGTGACATCTAAAGCTGTGGTTGGTTCATCTGCAATTAGTAGCAAAGGGTTGCAAGAAATAGCCATTGCAATCATTACCCGTTGCAGTTGTCCCCCAGAAAGTTCATGAGGGTAGCGTTCCAGCATAGATTCTTTATGCTGCTTAACTAACTGCACCACCTTATATTCATCGAGGGGAGAGTCAGGATTTGTTTGCGGCCAGGTGTCGATGTATTGCTGTGTCAGTTGCTCATCACTAGGTAAAAGTTTAACCTCTTGCAGACCTGCGATCGCAATTTGTTTGGCTTCATCTTTAGTTACATCCTGGTGACGCTGAATCGCTTCCGTTAACTGAAACCCAACATTATAAACCGGGTTTAGGGAACTCATCGGTTCTTGAAAAATCATGGCGATGTCACCACCTCTATATAGCTGCATTTCCTTTGGCGATAACTCCACCAAATTTAGAGGATTAGCATTCTCTTGGTGACGAAACAAAATCTCTCCACCGCTCACCCTCCCAGGATGCTGCAACAAACCCATTACCGCTAAGGATGTGACTGATTTACCACTACCAGATTCTCCTACGATTCCTAGAGTTTCACCTCGCCTTAGCTCAAACGAAATACCATCCACGGCTTTGATAGTATCCCCATCACTGGAAAATTCTACTTGGAGATTGCGAACTTCTAGGACAGTTTCTCTCATAGGAGTACCGGTATGAATATTGAGTAAAAATTATTTGGATTTTAACAGTAGTTTTGCATTTAAGTAGAAGAGCGTAAATATTTGTCTTAAGAATCAGGAGGGAAGGAGTTAGCGGATTTGATGGTGTGGCTGTAGTTAGCACTATGTTAGCAATAGCGATCGCACTGGCGTTTCTCACACTTGTCGGCTTTTAGCTTGGGGTTGAGTGGCGATCGCCTCAGCAATCAGAGCAGCCTGGCTGCATCACCTCAACAAAAAGATTATATTCTCACTAAAAAATAAAGTGTCGCTGAGAGCTAAAGCCCTTCCAGTGGTTTACATCCCCGGTTTATTCGCGCAGCGTCTCCTCTTCTCCCTTTGGGAGAAGGGGAGACGCACTTTGGACGCAACTGCATTGCTGTTTCTCCGAGTTCTTCAAACTACTGCTTTATAAACATCCGGGTAATGGATAGCTTTTTAGGGGAGGGTTTGCGTTTAGCTTTAGCCCTAAAAAAAGGAATACAGTTCTGACTATTAACTTGATGAAAATAACTAGCACTGATACTTAATAAATATAAGATTCATATTTGATATTTGAAATTCTAGAATGGTGCATCATGCTATACGATACCTGTATTTTTTTATAAATCAAATCGGACTTCTATAGAAACTTACATTAGTATTTAAATTACTAATTAGTTGTTGCTGATCATATTTAATATTTACTGAATATCAATTGTAATTGTAAGTACAAATTAATAACCAATAAATGTTGTTATCGCACATTTAAATATTTTGTATATGCAATATACTAAATGGCAAGGAAAGATACATTATAAAGGACTTGTTTTTGCTAATCAAAGAAATTTAAAAAAACTTTGAATAACTTTTGACAAGTATTGAGAAAATCCTTAAGCTAATAAATAGGACTCACTAAATAAATAAACGACAGCAATTTTGTTAGGTAAAGTAGAAATCGCTGTAGTAGCTTATCAGTATGAACAAATGAATTAAACTCAATCCCTGACTATAAATAATAGCCTCACATAATTTGACAACAAACTGGCTAATCACGCTGTGACAAGATTTCGCTACGACTATCTCATCAAAAAATCTTAGTCATGGATGAATGCCTATCTTGATGTGAGTAAATGTCAATTATTGAGATTGAACTGAGGTGAGGCAATATGCTTAGGAGAGTAGAATGCTTGATTATCTTACATCTTTGAACGACCACAATTTACCCTACCCGGACACGCTCCATCCTATCGTTGTTCACTTTGTAATTGCGATGGTTTTGTTTGCTTTTGCCTGTGATGCCATTGGTTTTTTTACAGGTAAAACTCGCTTTTATGAAGTGGGTTGGTGGAATCTGTTTGTTGCTACCATTGCCATTTTTGTTGCCATTATTTTGGGTCAGTTTGAAGCTGGCTTGGCAAAACCCTATGAAGTGGTTAAGTCTGTACTGAACCTGCATACACTAATTGGTTGGTCACTGTCTGGTATTCTCGCCGCAATGACAGCTTGGCGTTATGTTCTACGGACGCGTGACCCCCAAAGAATCCCTGTTCACTACTTGGGAGCAGGGTTAATTTTAGTCTTAATTGTTGGTATGCAAGTCTATCTCGGAGATGAACTCGTTTGGGTCTATGGGCTGCACACAGTCCCAGTTGTTGAAGCTGTCAAGGATGGAATGCTGCCATGAACTCAGAACTAATTGACCAATTAAATATCCAATTAGGAGCTAACGGATTACCTTACACCATTCCGATTCATCCCAACCTAGTCCATTTGACTTTGGGCTTATTCATCATTGGCATTACCTTCGATATTGTTGGTGTTCTCTTCCCCTCCCAAAAATGGGTATTCAATTTTTTGGGGCTAACTGTAGAACGGGAAAGCCTCTTTGATGTTGGTTGGTACAACATGGTGGGTTCAACCGTCATCACCTTTTTCACAGTGGCCGCAGGCTTTTACGAAATGTTCCTAGCCACACCATCCAGTGATCTCAAAAGTACCTGGGGATTACAAGCAATGCAAACCATGCTTTGGCATGGGGTAGGTGGTGTATTTCTTCTAGGTTTGATTGCCGTCATGACCCTGTGGAGAGCGTGGCAGCGTTATGTCTGGTCTGTGGAATCAGAGCAACAAGTGCAGTGGAGCTATTTGGCCGCAGGCGTATTCATCATGTTTATCATGTATCTCCACGGGACTTTAGGAGCGCAATTAGCTGCTGAGTTTGGCGTACACAACACCGCCGATAACTTGCTGCGCTTAGGCGAAAATCTCAACACCGTACTTAAGTAATAGGTGATAGGGGACAGGGGACAGGTGACAGGGAAGAAGACAAGGGAGAATTTTTTACTAATTCCCAATTCCCAATTCCCAATTCCCAATTCCTAATGACTAATGACTACTGACTAATGACTAATGACTATTGGACTATGAAACTCAGCCAATTTCTCAATATTTTGATATTGGTAGTAGGAGCGATCGCAATTTCTACTATCAGTCTCTGGATAGGTAAACTAGCCTATTCCTGGTTGCCCCCCCAAGCGGCGGCTGAATCTCACTTAATTGATGATTTATTTAGCTTCTTGGTGACTCTGGGCGCGTTCATCTTCTTAGGAGTAACTGCTGTTCTCGTTTACTCTTTACTCTTCCATCGGGCAGCTAAAGACGACTTGAGTGATGGCCCTCACATTGAGGGTAATGTCACCCTAGAAGTAATTTGGACAGCTATTCCCATTTTCTTGGTGTTTTGGATTGCGGGCTATAGCTACCAAACTTATGAGCAAATGGGGATTCAAGGAGCTACAGCCTTGGTACACCTACACAACCCAATGGAAATGAAGTCGGCTTATGCTGCTACCAATGAAGAAGATAATGCAACTTTAGCCGAACCCAGTGAAAACATTGACGTTCTGGCGAAACAATGGGCATGGGTTTTCCACTATCCCGAAAAAGATGTTACCAGTACCGAGTTACATTTACCAAGCGATCGCCGTGTGCATTTGGCTCTACATTCCCAAGATGTACTCCACGGCTTCTACATCCCTGCATTCCGCCTCAAACAAGACATCGTTCCTAACCAGACCATCAACTTTGAATTTACCCCCATCCGCGAAGGTCAATATCGTCTGACCGATTCCCAATATAGCGGTACATACTTCGCCACGATGGAAGCGAACGTGGTTGTGGAATCTCCAGAAGATTATCAAAAATGGTTAACCAAAGCCGCCTCACACAAACCCATGCCAGCCTACAACCAAGCTGCTGCTGAATACGCTCAAACAGCTAGTCAGTCAGTCAAAACAGGTTGGGAAACCGTTGTACCAGCCCCCGCACCTTTGGTTAATTATCCAGGATAAAAGGAATTTCAGCGATGACAAATATCCCTATTAAAAGGCTTGATCTCCCTCTGGAGAAGCCGCACCACAGTTCTGGCGGCGGCTGGAAGGAATATTTCAGCTTTAGCACCGACCATAAAGTTATAGGTATTCAATACCTCGTTACTTCGTTTATTTTCTTTCTCGTTGGCGGTATTTTTGCCATGATTCTGCGGGGAGAACTAGTTACCCCCGAATCAGACTTGGTTGACCGCACCGTCTATAACGGGATGTTCACCATGCACGGCACTGTGATGCTGTTCTTGTGGACTTTCCCCTCCTTAGTTGGTTTAGCTAACTACTTAGTACCCCTCATGATTGGGGCGCGGGATATGGCTTTCCCCCGCCTCAACGCCGCCGCTTTTTGGATGGTCCCTGTCGTCGGGATTCTCTTAATGGCCAGCTTTTTTGTTCCCGGTGGCCCAGCCCAATCTGGTTGGTGGGCTTATCCCCCTGTGAGTATCCAAAATCCCACAGGTCGCTTATTTAATGGGCAAGTAATTTGGCTATTGGCAGTTGCTATCTCTGGTGTCTCCTCAATTATGGGGGCAGTCAATTTTGTTACTACCATCGTTAAGATGCGTGCGCCAGGGATGGGCTTCTTTCGGATGCCTCTGTTTGTTTGGGCAGTATTTAGCGCACAGATTATTCAATTGTTTGGCTTACCTGCCTTAACAGCCGGTGCAGTCATGCTGTTGCTTGACATCACCGTTGGGACTGGCTTTTTTAACCCCAGCAATGGCGGTAATCCGGTGATGTTCCAGCATTATTTCTGGTTCTACTCCCACCCTGCCGTTTATGTGATTATTCTGCCCATTTTCGGCGTATTCTCAGAAATTTTCCCTGTCTACGCCCGTAAGCCTCTATTTGGCTACAAAGTAGTGGCGATTTCTTCGATGCTGATTGCTGTAGTCAGTGCGATTGTTTGGGTACACCATATGTACGCCAGTAGTACACCCGCTTGGATGCGGATGGTGTTCATGATGACTACTATGTTGGTGTCTGTACCCACGGGGATTAAAGTATTTGCTTGGGTAGCAACTATCTGGGGTGGGAAAATCCGCCTGAGTACACCCATGTTATTTGCTTTGGGTGGTTTAATTATGTTCGTCTTCGCGGGTATCGTCGGGATTATGCTTTCCTCCGTACCCGTTGATATTCACGTTAACAACACCTACTTTATTGTTGGACACTTCCACTATGTCCTCTACGGGACAGTGACGATGGGGATGTATGCAGCCATCTATCACTGGTTTCCCAAAATGACCGGACGGATGTACAACGAAGGTTGGGGTAAAATCCATTTTTGGTTGGCATTTATCGGTACTAACCTCAACTTCTTCCCCATGCACCCCCTAGGATTGCAAGGGATGTTACGCCGAGTTGCTTCCTATGCACCAGAGTATCAAGGCTGGAATATTGTTGCTAGCTTAGGTGCATTCTTACTAGGTATGTCTACATTGCCCTTCATCTTCAATATGCTGGTTTCTTGGATGCAAGGTGAGAAAGCACCTGATAATCCTTGGCGCGCTATTGGTTTGGAGTGGTTGGTATCTTCACCCCCACCAGTAGAAAACTTTGAAGAGATTCCCGTAGTTATTTCTGAACCCTACGGATACGGTAAATCCGAGCCGTTAATTGCAGAAGCGCATAGCCATCAAGATTAGGGAGATGCAATTAAGGAAGAGTTTCCAGACGAGAAGAACGAGTTTCTTTTTGTCTGGTGTTTCCCTAAGAGAACTTACAGTACACAACTAATAATTGCACCAATGGATAGCTCTATTGTTTCAGATGAACTGCAACAACCGTTGCATCACGCAGGTGGCGAACACAGCCACGACGAAGAAGGCAATAAGATGTTTGGTTTTATTGTCTTCTTACTTTCTGAAAGTGTAATTTTCTTAAGCTTTTTCGCTGGTTATATTGTCTACAAACTTTCAACTCCTAACTGGCTACCACCTGGAATTTCTGGGTTAGAAGTTAAAGAACCAACAATTAATACTGTAGTATTGGTTGCTAGTAGTTTTGTGATTTATTTGGCAGAAGTCGCCCTCAAACGCCACGATTTACGGTTATTTCGTATCTTTTTGTCCACAACAATAGTTATGGGTGGCTACTTTTTGGTAGGACAGGCTATTGAATGGAGCAACCTAGAATTTGGTTTTACTTCTGGCACATTTGGCGGGATGTTTTACCTGTTAACAGGTTTCCACGGTTTGCACGTTTTTACTGGTATTTTATTACAGTTGATGGTTCTCGTGCGATCGTTTATTCCTGGCAATTACGATACAGGTCACTTCGGTGTAAATGCCACTTCTTTGTTCTGGCACTTTGTCGATATTATTTGGATTGTTTTGTTTCTCATGCTCTACGTCTGGCAGTAGAACTGATCAATCTTCCAGCAGAATATAAAATAACTGGCTAATAGCTGGGAATTTGGCTATTAGCCAGTTATTTTGAGATAACTTTGGAGGGATAGCGTACCTGCCCACCGTAGGTGAGCGCACTTTGGAAATGAAATATGCGTTACTCAAAAACCTTGTAGAGACGTAGCAATACTACGTCTTTTTCATCTTGGTAGTTAGCAAATTTCTTCTAGATCAACCCATTCATCATAGGATGAGTCATAATCAAGGTAATGTACGAAGTATTGCTGACCTTGGATTTTATCGATAGTTGCAGAATACCAATCCTCATTCTCCTCATCCCAAACTTTGACCTTGAGACCTACAGCATATCCATTATCATCGGATGAGGCTTTATCGCGGGTACGAATGTCATCTGAGCCAATCCACTCATCATGGGATGAACCGTAACCAGCGTAATGAATAAAGTATTCGTTCTCTTTGACTTTCTCAATAGTTCCAGAATACCAATCCTCTTCCTCTCCATCCCATACTTCTACTGTTTTGCCTAGTGCATACTGATCGTTATCAACCTTGACAGCAGATGAGATATCTTTGACTGATGATTGTTCTTCTTGTTGAATTTCCTGTTTAACTAAAATATGGGCTTGCTTAATCAAACTGCAAGCCACAGTTTGAATCCCTGTATGCTCATAGTAATTGGTACTTTGATCGAGAAATGCAGCTACAAAGTCTAGATTATCATCAGCAATCTGAATAAAATTACCCAAACTACTAAAAATTGATTGTGGAGTTACACCTGTCTTGGATACTAAGTTACCAATCCAGCCTTGCACAGAGTTGAAACCTTGAGTAAGAAAACCAAGTTTCTCAGTGGGATTATTGCCAGGTAGAGAGGTGTTGATGGCTGAAAAAACTGGGTTTTGAGCTATTTGACTAGCATCAGTGCCACTAATCAGTTCGTTGATTTTGTTGAGGAAGTCGGGGCCTAATGGCAGAATGCCGTCTAGGCAAACTAGAGCTACCATCCGCATGAGGGAGGCATCTTGATAGTTGTTGGTTAAAGACTTGGCAAACTCTTGGGGGTTCGGTTGAGGAATGCCATTGAGTTTGCAAAAAGCGATGATTTCAATAGCAATTTTCAACACCAAATCAATTGTCTGGGTAAGGTCTGCTTTGGGTGTAATATTGCTGAGAAAAGAAAGAAAAGCAATTTTTTCACCGACTTTGTTAGCTAAAGCCGCCGCCGCCATAGCTGTGTCTGCTTTATCAATTGTTTGATAAAGTTTGATTACACTCTGATAGCCCTGTTGAGGATCTTGATATAAAGCAACAGCACGCTCCCGAATTTTCTGGATTACCTTGGTATCAGTTTCTCCTGTAATGGCACGGATACTATTGTCAAAGCCCACCAAATTGTTCCATTGACTTGGAGCTATATAATCGACAGCCTTTAAAACTTTAACGGTAATGTTATCAGTTGATAACTCGTCAACCAACTGAATAATTGATTTATCCATAAGTAATCCTTAAAACCAGAAATGGGATGACAATACAGTTCAGACAAGTCCATAGACTAAAGTTGGTAGTTATGACAACACTTGTTAAACCAATACATTAACTGCATTGATTTCTCTGCACTGGTGGCAGCAACATACTACTAAGACTATTGGTAACTGAACCGTGTTAATAGAGTTCCCTAAACTAGTAAAAAAGTAACTCCGAACTACCTCTAGTCCATTGACAGCAAAGTTACTTTGAGATTTTTGAACCTTGCCCAACAAAGATAATTATGGCCGCTCTACTTTAGCAAGGGGTTTGTTGAGAGTAATGGTTTTTTCTGGAAATTTATAGTACAATTGTACCAAAGAGATTTTTATTCTTGGCGATGACATCTAGTTGGTGGAGAATCATATCTACCAATCCAAGTTGTATTGCCTATAGGAAAAACCCTACTGTGAGATCATGACTATGATGACATCAAGGCAAAGTGTAACTGCAACTCCAGTTAAGTCACACAAGTTTGAGCAATACACTCCAGAACAGCCTGATGCGACTGAAAATTTTTCTTTTCAAACTCTGACTGATGTCACAAAGACGATTTTGCATCATGCTTTTTGGTTGGCAGAGCAAAAACGTCATTTATCGCTAAGAGAGTATAGAAAGCTACTTTTAGATCAAGGTTGGCAAGGTGAAGAAAAGAAGTATTTGAAGATTGCCGCCGCTTTTGGGAAGTTTGAACCGCAAGATTTTGCTCAAGTTGAGCCAAGAACTATCTATCAACTAGCAGAAAGAAGTAAGCAGTATCAACCAGTGCTAGATAGACTGCTTGATATAAGTATAATTAACCAAGAAACTGTGCGATCGCTGATTAAAAAACAGCGTACACCAAAAGCTGAAAAAGCTGAAAAACTCAGTATTTGGCGGCGGTTAAAGAATGGTGGGAGGTATTGCCAAATTCCCCCAATTCACGAAGAATCAGAACAAACTGGTACTACCTTGCAAGCAATGATGGATGAAGAAGGATTAACTGCTCAACAAATAGTAGCAGAAGCGATCGCTCTCCGAAAAGCTTATAAACAAGGATTAATGATGAGTGCTGAGTGCTGAGTAATGAGTGCTGAGTAATGAGTAATGTTAGCGGTAGCGCGGCGTTTAGCCGGTGCTGAGTAAGGGTTAAGTTGTGTTCACTCACCATATTATTGATTGTTTTGAGTCGAAGAAAACACGCTGTAGGCTAAGTTTTGGCTTTGGTTTTGAGGACGTAGCTTTTGGCTGTACTCATTCAGCTTGACTTGAGCTTGAGCATATACAGGTGTATCTTTGGGAATTTTACGGAGAAAATTCACCGCATGATCAAAGTTACCAGCTAATGCTTGTTTACGAGCTTGATGTAAAAAGTAGGCGGCTCTAACTTGGCGTTTTTGATTGTATTCGACTAATTTTTTTTGTACCAAAGCCCCAGCTGTACTTTCCTGGGGAATTTGGCGCAGATATTCTAATGCTGTGGAAAAATCTCTGGCTTCGGCTTTGGCGTAGGCTTTAGCTAATAATTTTTGTGTTTGCGCTTCGATATTCCCCTTGGCTTGTTGTGTTAACTGATTAACTTTGACTTGCCAATATAAAATATCAGGGACTTCGTTAGCTACTTTGATCACATCCGACCATTTCCCATCAACCAAAGCCTGTTCAGCTACAGAATATTGTTGTGCTGCTACTCGCCATTGCTGTTGCCAGGTTTCGATAGTGGCTTGAGCGTCTGGATAAACATTACTATAAGATGGAATCGATTTAGCAAGTGCGATCGCCTCTTGTAAATCCCCAGCTTGATATTGTTTTGTGGCTTTATATAAAATATCTGTTTCGCTATGGGTCGGCGCACTATGTAATAAAGAATAAGTGCCAACTCCCATTAATAAGGAATTTACCGCCAATCCGACTTTAATTCCTGTTAATAGTGGCGATGATGCTGAAGTTGGTTCTGCTTGAGTCTCTTCACTCTCTGGTGTTGGAGGACAATGTGCAAGTGTATTTTCCCACACCATTTGTCTCAGCACACGCAACACGTCAGCCGCAGACTCGAAACGCTCTTGATGATTATAGCGGATCATCTGGCTCAGGATAGCCGCTAGATAATCACTAACTGGCGTATTAGGAGAACGCCAAATCATCTCATTAGTTTGAGCATCTACTTTTAATTGCAGTGGTTCTAAGCCAGTTAAAGCTTGAATTGCAATCATCCCCAAAGCATAAATATCACTATTGGGCTGAGTTTGACCGATAAATTGCTCAGGCGGGATGTAACCCAAGGAAGTAGTAGGAGCTTGATAAATCGATAAGTCGCCATCCATGCCAAAATTGATTGATTGGATAGAACCAAAGTCAATCAGGACTAACTTGCCGTTAATAGCACGCCTAATAATATTTTCTGGTTTAATATCGCAATGGATGACACCTTGAGAGTGAACAAATTCTAAAATTCCTAAAGCATCCTCTAAAAATGCCATGACTTCCTCCTCACTCCACAGACATCCCCACTGTTGACTAATGGGTAGTTCCGCCGTTAAGGAATGACCTGCAATATATTCTTGTACCAAATAAAAACGCTCATTTTCCTCAAAACAAGCGATAAATTCGGGAATTTGGGCGTTAGTTCCTAGGCGTTTGAGGGTTGAGGTTTCCGTCAGAAAACGTAATCTAATGGTGTCGAGGTAGCTAGGGTGCAAACTGTTAACCTTAAGTTGTTTAACTACACATTTAGGTGTGTGTGGGTAGTTGATATCTACAGCTAGGTATGTTTGTCCGAATACCCCTGCACCCAGGCTTTGGATAATTTGGTAGCGTGCTTGCAGTACTTTACCGATCATGTGGTGGCTCATGAGCTGGTTACTGAGTTAGTCATTATATTAAGTTTCTCTTACTTGCCTAGTGTTTCCGGAATGACTTCAATATAAATCAGTAGGGCATAGATTTTATCATCAGTAGTCCAATGCTTCTCCTAAATCCAAGACGAATTGATTTCTTCTGTGTTGAGACAGATGGCAAAAATCCCTACAGGCACTTTTTATAGTGGGAGTACGTCTAGAAAGATAACGCTGTTGGTATACCAAATTTCTAGACAGTCATTTGTTAATTTATTTAGCGTATCAGTAATGATACCGTTTATTTCTAGCCAGTCCGGTAAACCAAAAGTACAGGGTGTAGTTAGACTCGCAAATTTTACTAAATAAATGTTATCAACTGAAGGAGACCTGCCATGCCAAAAAGACTTGTGCAAGCCGCCATCATCACTTTCTTACTCCATGTGATTGCAGGACTTAGCCCCAATACTCGACTTCAATCAAGGACGATTTTACCTTCAACAGAAACACCTGTGCAAATGATTAGTATGTTACTGCGTTCTCGCCATTAACAATCTTTCACTAATCTAATTAGGGTCATTTACCGATTAGCTGTCTCTTGTCATCCATCACCTAATCCCCTATATTTCTTAAAAGATATATATTTAGGCATTGAGATCAAGACTAGTAGCAGATAGACTGGGCAAATAAGGCAACTATCTGCACCTAAACCATGACTAATCGCCTGGCCCAAGCCCAGAGTCTTTACCTCCGCAAACACGCCGAAAACCCTATTGATTGGTGGTCTTGGTGTGATGATGCTCTTGCAGCAGCTAGGGCAGAAGATAAACCAATTTTTCTGTCGATTGGTTACTCCAGTTGCCACTGGTGTACTGTCATGGAAGGTGAGGCTTTTTCTGACCAAGCTGTAGCTGAGTATATGAATGCTAATTTCTTGCCTATCAAAGTAGACCGGGAAGAAAGACCAGACATCGATAGCATTTATATGCAGACCTTGCAGATGATGAGCGGTCAAGGAGGTTGGCCTTTAAATGTATTTTTGTCACCAGAAGACTTAGTCCCGTTTTATGCTGGAACTTACTTTCCTTTAGAACCGCGCTATAACCGTCCTGGCTTTTTGCAAGTTCTGCAAGCACTTCGCCGCTACTATGATACAGAAAAAGAGGATTTGCGCCAACGTAAAGCTTTAATTGTAGAATCGCTTTTAACCTCTGCGGTTTTACAAGGGGAGGTTACACAGGAAGCTGAAGCACAGGAATTGCTGCGGCGAGGTTGGGAAACTAGCACAGGCATTATTACGCCAAATCAGCATGGTAACGGTAATAGTTTCCCGATGATTCCCTATGCAGAATTAGCATTGCAGGGAACTCGATTTAATTTTGAGTCTCGCTATGATGGTCAACAAGTTTGTCTTCAGCGAGGACTAGATTTAGCTTTGGGTGGGATTTATGACCATGTGGCTGGCGGCTTTCATCGCTACACTGTTGATCCCACGTGGACAGTACCCCACTTTGAAAAGATGCTCTATGACAATGGTCAAATTGTGGAGTATCTAGCTAATTTATGGAGTGCAGGTAGCCAAGAGCCAGCGTTTGCTAGGGCTGTATCTGGTACTATTGAATGGCTGCAAAGAGAAATGACTGCACCGACTGGTTATTTCTACGCGGCTCAAGATGCTGATAATTTTATCAATCCTGGAGAAAAAGAACCAGAGGAAGGGGCTTTTTACGTTTGGAGTGACGCTGAACTAGCACAATTGTTAACACCAACAGAACTAACAGAGTTACAACAACAGTTTACAGTCACCCCTAACGGCAACTTTGAAGGTAAAAATGTATTACAAAGGCGCAATGCAGGGCAGTTGAGTATAAGTTTAGAAGTGGCATTAGGTAAACTGTTTACGGCTCGTTATGGGACTCCGGCTGATGCACTCCAGACTTTTCTCCCAGCACGGGACAACCAGGAAGCCAAAACTGTAAATTGGCCAGGACGCATTCCTCCAGTCACAGATACAAAGATGATTGTGGGTTGGAATAGCCTGATGATTTCTGGTTTAGCCAGGGCTGCGGCTGCATTCCATGAACCGGAGTATTGGGAGATAGCAGCACAAGCAGCAAACTTCATTTTGGAGCATCAGTTTGTAGATGGGCGTTTTCACAGACTGAACTATGAAGGTGAAGCGACTGTAATGGCGCAGTCTGAAGATTATGCTTTGTTTATTAAAGCATTGCTGGACTTACACCAAACTCAGAACCCACAGCAATCTTTGTGGTTAGAAAAAGCGATCGCTCTCCAAAAAGAATTTAATGAGTTTCTCTGGAGTGTAGAATTAGGTGGCTACTTCAATACAGCCAGTGATGCTAGTCAAGATTTAATTGTGCGTGAACGCAGTTATGCTGATAATGCTACACCATCAGCTAACGGAATTGCGATCGCTAACTTAGTCCGTCTAACATTACTCACCGATGATCTCCATTATCTAGATTTAGCCGAGCAAGGTTTACAAGCTTTTAATAGTGTGATGCAGCAAGCACCCCAAGCTTGTCCCAGTTTATTTATCGCTTTCGATTGGTATCGTAACTGCACCTTGATTCGCAGCACTAGTGATAAAATTAACTTATTGCTGCCCAGATACTTACCCACTGCTGTCTTGACTGTCGTATCTAATTTACCCGCAGATAGTGTTGGTTTAGTTTGCCAAGGTTTAAAATGTCTCCCCTCAGCCGGGAATTTTGAACAGTTATTACAGCAAGTGCAGCAAAGTCAGATTAGGGCGTGAGGGGTGACAAAGTAGACAAACTAGAATTTTCTCAGCACTCAAAACTCACAACTCAAAACTCAGCACTCAGCACTCACTACTCATGACTCAGCACTCATCACTCATCACTACTATTGTCTTAGCTGGTGGTCAAAGTTCTCGGATGGGTGAGGACAAAGCTTTGATTCCCGTTCAAGGTGTGCCATTGTTGCAAAAAGTTTGTGGTATTGCTGCAAGTTGTGCTGATACTGTTTACGTGGTGACTCCTTGGCCGGAACGCTATCAACATTTAGATTTACCTCATTGCCAGTTTATTCGAGAATCACCCCATACCCAAGGGCCTTTAGTAGGTTTTGCGCAAGGTTTGACACAAGTACAAACCGAGTGGGTTTTGTTACTTGCTTGTGATTTACCAAAGTTGCAAATTGAGGTATTGCAAGATTGGATAGCAAGACTTGATAGTGTAGATGATGATGCGATCGCAGCTTTAGCTCATCACTCAAAAGGCTGGGAAGTGTTGTGTGGTTTTTACCGCCGTCGTTGTTTACCGCAACTATCAGAGTTTATCAATCAAGGCGGGCGATCGTTCCAAAAGTGGCTGCAACATTATCCCGTAGAAATTTTACCCTTACCAAATCCAGATATATTGTTTAACTGCAATACACCAGACGATTGGGCTTTGCTGAAAGATTGAGGCTCAAGGTCTTGATTAATTATTGAATATACTGCTATCTTGCACCATTTTCAATAATCGTTGGGCAATGCCTACAACGTAAAAATAAGAGTTTGAGCTAATTTTCAGCATTGCCAACCGTACTTGTATGGCAATAAAACGAATGGTGCAACCGCTAAGTATAATAAAGAGTGCTGAGTTGAAAGTGCTGTCAGAGGTAGCGCGGCGTTTAGCCGATGCTGAGTAAGAAAAAGAGGAATCAGCACTCAATAATAGGCACTGAGTGCGGTAAAAAAAATACTTCGATTCATTTCAAATAAATTATTATTTGTGATCTATACAACATTACTTTCTCAGTTTATTCCTGTATATTAAGTACAGCTTTTCTCAAAAACCTTGTATACCTCCAGGCGAGTAGCACAATCATCTGAACATTTTAGGGGATTTTAGCTGATGTGTATCTCGCCCTTTTTTTGCATTTAAGTTATTCTGAATAGTGAACCGTGGGATGATTTAGTTACTTCCTTCCCGTTTTTATATGCTTCGTCCTTGGATATCATCTGTTTTAGCAATTCTATTGAGCATCACTCTAAGTGCTTGTACCACTGCAACTAATCAACAACCACAAGCACAGGTCAAAAATAATACTGCAATATCTAATAATTCTCCACATTTAGCAACAGTCACAGCCAAAAGAGTTGTCACCCTTTCCTCTTTGACCACGGATATTATCTATCAACTCGATAAAACTAAACTTGTCGGTATTACTGGTAGCACTCTATTTAAAAATGACCCAAGCTTCCAAAATTTTCCTCGTGTGAGTGAGGGTCAAAGTCCGCCAAATTTAGAAAAAATTGTGGCTCTCAAGCCAGATTTAGTCATTGGTACAGCAGGCTTTTCTAACCAAGTAATTCAAAGACTTGAACAATTAGGAATTCGCACTTTGTTGACGCAAGTGAATAGTTGGGAATCTTTAGAAGAACTAACTAAAAAACTTGCCCAATTAATTGATGTCAATCCTCAGCCTTTGTTAGACCGTTATCAAGGTTTTCTACCAGATAAAGTTAATCAGAGTCCTACTACTTTATTGCTGGTAAGTATTCAACCAATTTTATCACCAAATAAAAACAGTTGGGCTGGTGATTTGCTAGAAAAATTCCAAGCTAAAAACTTGGCGACAACACTACAGGGAAAAAGCCCCATTGCTGGTTATGTAACACTCTCGGCTGAGAAAGTTATCGAAGCAAATCCCGAAGTAATTCTTGTAGTTAGTCCGCCGGGAAGTTCTCTAACATCTGTGTTAGATGCTTTTAAAAAAGAAGCTTTTTGGCAAAAATTACAGGCGACTAAAAATAATCGCGTCTATGTCTTTAATTATTACGGATTAGTCAATCCAGGTAGTATAGATGCTATTGAACAAGCTTGTGGTCAGCTTAAAAAAGACTTATTTAATAATTAGTAATTTGTACGTAATTACTTAAAGACTTAACATTATAATATTACTCAGTTTGTAGTGATGACTTTAGTCCTTATTATTAAATTAATTAGGATTAAGTAAGTCGGTGGGAATAAACCTAACTATGTTAAGTAATATAAAGTTATTGTGATCGAATTCGTAGTAAGGACTTTAGTCCTTACTACAAACCTTTCATTATTTACGCCGTTCTACTTACTTAATTTTATAGGTGTAGAAAATGGGTGTTTGAAGACACGATTAATCGTGTCTATACAGTTAATATTTAACTGATTTTGGCGCAACTGAAATATTCTGATTAGATTTTATATAACCGTCAGTTAAACTTCGGAGATACAGACCACCGACCGTCAGTAGAAACGTCATATATCCTACTGCTTGCACGAGATAGAGATGTTCTCTGTAGCCAAATAAAGATTTGAGAATTACACCAGGAAAGCGTTCATCAGGCAATATTTTACTAGTATCCCAAACCATTGGCCCCAAAATACAAGAAGGGTTGGGAGTAAAGTGTTGGTAATAAAAACACAAACTTTCTGAGGCACGACTTCTATGAGCAAGTTGAAGCACAGCAGTGTCAAAATTATGCAATGCAGAAACAACCAAACCAGCAACAATCAAGACTAACAAAACGCCCATTACTTGAAAAAACTGGCGAATGTTGATTTTGATACCTAATACAAATAAACCCACACCTATTGCTACTGCTGCTATAAGACCACTAATAGCACTAATAGTAGGTATTATGAGACCCTGTTGAAAATATTGTGAAATCAACAAAACCGTTTCAAATCCTTCACGGACTACGGCAACTAAAATTAAATTAAAAATGCCCCAACCCACATTGGCATTTTTTGTTAATGTATCTGTTACAGCACCTTCAACTTGTGCTTTCATGAATCTAGCTTGTTTGGTCATCCAGATGAGCATCCAGCTGAGCATGGCGATCGCTAATACACCAAACACACCTTCAAATGCTGGCTCAATTACTTCTATATATTGGGGATAAGCTTTACCTATTGCTTGAGTTACCCAAGTCAATAGCACACCTATCAAGGCGCTGAGGGCTATACCAATGCCAACACCGGCGTATACCCAACGATTGAGGTGGGGTTTTTTGGCTTTTTTTAACAAAGCTAGCACTATACCAATAACTAGAGCAGCTTCTACGCCTTCTCGGAGTGTAACAAAAAAATTCGGTAAAAAAACACTAAAGTTCATGGTGAGTTATTAGTACTCTGTTATTACATGGCAAGTAATCAGTAATTCAGTTGTCAGCCTATTTACTGATTACTGCTCTCTGACTATTTACTATTAACTGAAGTCGCGCAGCATTTTTTTCAGTTCAAGATTATGCATCTCTTCCTGCCCAATCATGTTACGGGCAAACTCTTCCAGATAAATACTAGCATTAGCAACAGTATCCAGCAGAGCTTTATACATTTCCAATGCTTTTCTTTCGTGGTTTAAGCTTTCTTCCAAGATATTCTTGACAGAATGCTTAAAAGATTCTTCCATTGGAGTGATTCTCAAGGTAGGATGTCCATCTAATCCTGTGAGAATTTCTCCTACTTGTTGAGCATGAAGTAAGGATTCGCTAGCTTGAGCTTTGAAGAAAGCCACAATAGGAATACGATTAGGGCCTGTCACCATCAGGGAATAGTGTGTGTAGCGCACTACTCCTGCGAGTTCAAATTCCATGATGGCGTTTAATAAGTCGATTGTCTTTTTTTGATCAAGCTCTTGCATTAGTCGTTAATTACAATTACGAAGGGAGAGTTATGAGTAAGGGGTTATACCAATTCAAAATTCAAAATTTTCGCGTAGCGTCCCGCAGGGAAGAAAGCCAGATTTTACCAGGGTTACTGAGGAAAGGATCTGTTGCTGAATTTTGGAGAATTGGTTTTACAGGTTTAAAAGTCTAGTTTTAACTTTTAAAAATCACCTTACTGCTCACTCATTTTAAACTCCTTAGTTTGTGGCTTATAGTACTTCACAATACTATCTTTGTGCTTTAGTGCTAGATTGATCAATAACTTTTTGCGAGTTGAGTTCAATCGTTCTCACCAGCTGAGTTACTTCATCTGGTGTTTTTACGGGTTGAGTTGGTGGAATAACGCTAGGCCAAACTGTCGTCAGTTCAGTAAAACTAGTTTCAATGGTTTTGTGTGCTTCGGGATTGCTTTGTGCTACTTGAGTAGCAATTCCTTTATATAGTTCTTGAGCGTAGATGACAAAGCCGCGAGAGTCTTGATATTCAATTGCTTCTGCGATTTTACCATTGGCGATCGCCGCCCCATATTCGGAGTTGGCTGCATCCAATAAGCTGTTAATCACTTGCAAGACAAAACCAGGTTTGGTACGTTGCGCTTCTGGTAAAGCTGCGATCGCTCCGTCTACTGCTTCCACGGAGGCGGTAAAATTAGTCTTGACTTTGGCATTCTTAGGGTTAGATTTCACTAATTCTTGTAAACCCACCAAAGTTGTCTTAAATTCTTTGACTTGGCGTTCATTGAGTTGCTCTTCAACATCAATGTAAATCTCTTCTACTGGGTGTCCAATATGCGGTTCAGCCTGTTTTGCTTGATTATTATCCAGCAGTTCTTGGGCTACTAAAAGATGACCTTTCATTAAACCCATTTTGGTCATGTAGTCAACATCTTTGGCTTC
Organism: Anabaena sp. CCY 9402-a; assembly: GCF_963920945.1. Classification (NCBI taxonomy): domain Bacteria; kingdom Bacillati; phylum Cyanobacteriota; class Cyanophyceae; order Nostocales; family Nostocaceae; genus Anabaena; species Anabaena sp. CCY 9402-a. The sequence continues at coordinate 71,669 of NZ_CAWUDL010000002.1, read as the reverse complement.
ACCTGTTAACACGACTTCTTGAACAGTCACGATGTCTTTAATTTGGTCGAACTGTTCCTGAGTTATGACTTTTTTACTGACTAAATCTTCAGGACTTCCATAGGGACGGCTAGCTTGAATCTTGTTTGATAATGCTGGAACGCCCAACTTAGCTTCAAATTTATCTAACTCTGACAAGATAGCAGTATTGATATTAATTCTTGCTTTCCCACTATGGCTACTGTGGGTTATGGTCTCTGTTGCCTGGCTAGTAACAACTGGCTGGGTATTATCTGCTGTTTGTGTACCTCCAGTACAAGAACTCAGGGAAACGATTGCACAAGCAGCAACGGCTAAACAGATATAGCGGGGTTTGATCATGATATTGATTTAAGTAGAAAAACTTTGAGAATTGTTAGTGATAACTTTAAATTGACCCATGCAGCCATTTTCGGCGATCGCATCTTGATGGGGATGGAACATATACTTACCGGGATAGCGAAATGCAAACTCTAAAATATGCCTTTCTGCGACACCCATTGTGATCACATCGGTTTTTTCGCTGGGTGTCATTGTCATCCCAGAACGATACACATCAAAAAAGTTGGCGTGGAGGTGAAACGTTACCGCCGGATCAAATTCAATAATATTCAGGACATACAAGCGAATTAACTGATTTTGGTAAATCTGGATGGGATGGTGCATATAGTGATGCGGTAGCCCGTTGAAAGCGTAATATTCATTACGGTTATCATCATTTACGTCATACCCAGCCATCACTAACACTATTTCATCAGCCGGGGGACGAGGTGTAGGGGGATCGATAATAAACATTCCATACAACCCCTTAGCAATGTGGCGAGTCACTGGTTCAATGTGACAGTGGTATAGGTGAACGCCATAGGGTTCAGCATCAAATTCATAAATGGTTGCGTTACCATTAGTTACTGGACGTACACCGTCCATGTCTGCCGGATGAACGCCGTGAAAATGCAAAGAGTGGGAATGTCCCGCTTTATTCAGAAATAATATCCTGATGCGATCGCCTTGTTTAGCTCGCAGCGTTGGCCCTGGAATGCGATCGTTTAAATCCCAGATGTTGTAAGATACCGCACTATTGAGTTCAATAACAGAAGTACCCGCAGTTAATTGGAATTCTCGGATAGTACGCCCATTTTCTTGCTTGATAGTTCCATAATCAAACTCTCGGAGCATTTTCATGGGGTGCGCCACATTGTCAGAGTCATCCATTTCCATTGATGGTATTTTGACTATTGACTGACTTTTGCTATTAAGGGTATGCACTAGCGCAGTTGCACCTACTACGCCAGCACCACACAACCCCAGTTTTAAAAATTGGCGACGACTCCAAAGTTCTTTGTTACCCAGGGTGAAGTTATTGGGCATGAAATTCCAATACAATCAAGTTGCAAACTATTTTCAACTACAGTTGTGTATAGTATAGGACTTAAGATTTGTTGTCAATAATTCTCAAGAGATTGAGGGTGAAAATTTAAACGCGGAGAGTTTTTTATTAATTAAACTATTTAAGTAAATATATTTAATTGAAACTAAGTTTTTATACTTGTAAATTAGATCGTTGGATTTATTGATAAAAGCTGTAAACCCTTTCCCCCTGCACCCATGTGCTATTAATATGCAAATTAAATAACAGGTCATTTTAATTGCAATGCTGTTCATGGATGAGGCACTGTCTGGAATTTTTAATTTTTACTTGTGAATGGTTGGCTAGGGTATATGCTGGTTTAAACTGTTTTGTTAAACTAAAATTTTTGAGGTATAAAGTGTGCTGAGAATGCTTCTCACATCAAAACGCGCTTCGCTCATCTTGATGGGAGTTTTGAGTTTTTATCTAGTGGTAAGTGCATCTAGACCGGCTTATGGTATGCACATCATGGAAGGTTATTTACCAGCACAATGGGCAATTTTTTGGTGGTTGGTGGCTTTACCGTTTATGGTTTTAGGAGTGCGATCGCTAACTCGCATTACTCAAGCTAACCCAGAATTAAAATTACTCTTAGCTTTGGCAGGAGCTTTTACTTTTGTCTTATCAGCGTTAAAATTACCATCTGTGACTGGTAGTTGCTCTCACCCTACAGGTACAGGTTTGGGTGCTGTGTTATTTGGCCCTTTGGCTATGTCGGTGCTAGGAACGCTAGTTTTATTGTTTCAAGCATTGCTGTTGGCTCATGGTGGTTTAACAACACTGGGAGCAAATGCTTTTTCAATGGCGATCGCTGGTCCTTTTGTGGCTTACTGGATTTATCATTTGACACTCAGGTTAAGTGGTAAGCAAAAAATTTCCATCTTTTTAGCCACCGCTTTAGCAAATTTGCTCACTTACATTGTTACTTCTGTACAACTTGCGCTAGCGTTTCCTGCACCTGTGGGCGGATTTGTGGCTTCTTTCGCTAAATTTGCAGGAATTTTTGCGATTACTCAAGTCCCCTTGGCTATTAGTGAAGGATTGCTAACGGTATTGGTGTGGAACTGGTTACAATCCTACAGTCCTCAAGAATTAGAACTATTGAAATTAATTAAACGTGAGCCTCAACCCCATGAATCAATCTAAACAAGGAATCAGTAATTGGCTGTTATTGCTGGGAGTAATTATTTTATCAGTCACGCCTTTAATATTTTTACGTGGAGCAGAATTTACAGGTGCAGATGGACAAGCTGAAGAGATGATTGGGGAAATAAAACCTGAATATAAACCTTGGTTTAAGCCTTTATTTGAACCACCTAGCGGAGAAATAGAAAGTTTATTATTTAGCTCACAAGCTGCTTTGGGTGCAGGGATTATTGGTTATGCAGTTGGTTTATATAAGGGACGTTCCCAGCAGCAAAGGAATAAGGAATGAGCCTGCAAATAGATACACTGGCTTACACGAATAAGTTACGGCGATTAGCACCAAAGCAGAAGTTACTGTTTGCGATCGCCTTACTGATTATCTCCAATTTTGCTCATCCACCAGTGCAAATCCTAATTGCGGTTTGGATGAGCATCTGGACAATATTTTATGCAGGTATTCCCACAAAAATTTATCTTAAATTAGTCTATATACCGATTCTTTTTTGGCTAACAAGTTTACCCGCTTTAGTAATTAATGGTGTAGAGATTAACCAATTAAATTTAATTCAAAATGATGCTATTACTGGCTTTAATTTTGGTTCTTATTATTTGTATATTAGCAGTCACGGCGTTGAGCAAGGATTGAGAATTTTAACGCGAGCGATCGCTTCTATTTCTTGCTTGTATTTTGTGATGTTAACTATCCCCTTTACTGACTTATTACAAACTTTAAGACGGGTAGGTTTACCCGTACTCATCACGGACTTATTGTTACTAATGTATCGGTTTATTTTTGTCCTGTTAAATACAGCCTCAGAGTTATGGATAGCACAACAATCTCGTAGTGGCTACCGCACTTTTAGTCTGAGCATGAAGAGTTTATCTCTATTAATTGGACAATTATTTCAACGTACCCTAGAAAAATATCGCCAAGTTTCTCTAAGCCTTGAATCACGAGGGTTTAACGGAGAATTTCAAGTTTGGCATTCCTATCGCTATTATCTATCCAAGCGGTACGCAATGGAAGCAATTCTGGGATGTTTAATCTTATTAGAATTAGAATGGAAAATAGCTTTTTTATAAAAAATTGGCAAGCTGACAGCGAGCATTGATAAAAATCATTAGATTATGCAGCAATCATTACTGGAATTCCAGCAGGTATACTATAGTTATCCTGGTACACAACAATCAGCATTAAATGGCATCACGCTGCGGATACCTTCAGGAAAAAAATGTGCATTAATTGGTAAAAATGGTTGTGGTAAAACCACACTATTTTTATTGGCTAACGGTTTATATAAACCCCAAAAAGGTGTGATATCTTGGCAAGGTCAGCCTTTAGAATATGACCGTCGTTCGCTGATGAGCTTGCGTCAAAAAATTGGGCTAATATTTCAGAATCCAGAACAGCAACTAGTAGCCTCTACCGTTGAAGAAGATATCTCCTATGGTTTATGTAACTTAGGATTACCAACAGTTGAAATTCAACAAAGAGTAGAGCAAGCGTTGATTGAATTTGAACTAACTGAATTAGCCCAAAGACCAGTACATCATTTAAGTTTAGGGCAAAAAAAGCGTGTTTCTTTAGCTGATGTCATGGTGTTAAAGCCAGAATTGCTATTACTAGATGAACCAACTGCGTATCTAGATAGACCACAAACTCGCAATTTAATTGCTACCCTCAAAAAGATTCATACATCAGGTACAACTATACTCATGGCAACCCATGATTTAGACTTTGTTTATAGTTGGGCAGATTGGATTTTTGTCATGGATGAAGGCAAATTAGTTTTAGAAGGACAACCACAGGAGTTATTTGCCCAACGAGATATTCTCGAACAGCTACAGTTAGGTTTACCACTCATCTATGACATATTATTTTCTGAAGGAATCATTCCAGAGGAGTTAGTTGTAGAGCAGTTTCGCCAAAAAATCTTAAATATACTGCTTTAGTTATTATATTCATCCAGAGAGAAAAATTATTAATACATTTTTACTATACGTGTGTGTCTCTGTGGTAAAAAACGCTTAGTTAAGCATTTCTTGAATTTTATAATTTCTTAAATATCTGTATAAACCCAATATTTATCAACTAATTAACAATGATTGTGCCAGTAAAATCAATAAAAATTAATAACTTGCCAAACAAGTACATTATTTGACGTGTATTTTATTGCCCATCTTCCCTAGGTAACAGGATAAGATCCCCCAATAGGGCATTGAAAATAAGTGAAAAATATTGTTTTTTATTAATTTGATGTCTAAAGTTGCACAATTTAAATAAGTGCAAAATAATACTCTCAATACAGGGCATATTATGCACATACCAGATGGATTTGTTTCTGTACCAGTGGCAGGTGCTACTGGTTTAGCGAGTTTCGTAGCACTGTTTGTTGCCTGTGAGCGATCGCAGCAGGCATTTGGTATCCGTCGCGCCCCTATACTGGGCTTAACCACTGCCTTTATTTTTGCGGCTCAGATGATTAATTTCCCTGTTGCAGGGGGTACAAGTGGTCACTTATTGGGGGGAACTTTAGCGGCGATCATTTTGGGTAGTCCTTGGGCGGGAATGCTTTGCATCGCGACAGTCTTAATTATCCAAGCTGTGTTATTCGCCGATGGTGGGATCACAGCCTTGGGAGCTAATATCTTCAACATGGCAGTGATTGGGGTTTGGGTAGGCTGGATATTGACCCAAACTTTACAAAGGCTATTGGGAGGTTCTAAAGGGCGTTTACCCTTAGCGGCTGGGATTGCTGCTGGTGTCAGTGTCGTAGTAGCAGCTATAGCTTGTGCAATTGAATTACTGCTGTCTGGAACTGCATCCATAGCCGTTTTACCTGCGATGGCTGGTGTTCATATTTTGATTGGTGTTGGTGAAGGGTTAATTACAGGCGGTGTGTTGACTTACCTAGCCCAAGCCAGACCAGATTTACTACCAGGAGAACAGGAAGAGATTCGCGGATGGGTCGTTCCTGTCGTTAGCATTGTCTTAGTGGCTGGTGTACTATCACTGCTAGCCTCAGCCTGGCCTGATGGCTTAGAAAAAGTAGCCGAAGACTTGGGCTTTATTAACTTAGCTGAACAAGTACGGGTAGCTGTACCCACACCCTTAGCAGACTATGGAATTGAAGGTTTGGGTTTGATTGGAACAAGTATCGCTGGACTTGTGGGTGCGGCGGTTTGTTTTGCTGTGGCTTTTGGGATTGCTAAAGTAGTACGCCCGAAGAATGCTTAATTTAGGTGACAGGTGACAGGGGACAGGGGACAGGTGAAAGGGAAAGAGTTAATCTGATACGTCTTAATTGGGAATTTTGAATTGACTATGGCTTTGCCGTTACGGTTGCATCTATCTCTAGTGATTGTCGTTGGGACAGCTTTATTAAAGCATCATGCTTGGTATTGGCTGGCTGTATATGGTGCGATCGCTATTTTTTGGCTAGCATTTTTACGTCCACCAATTCGCCACATGGGAGGATTGCTTGGCACAGAGTTAATTTTCTTATCCCTAGTTGCATTACCCTTGGGTTGGGAACGAGCCAGTTTTCTCTTAGTTCGTTCTCTTGTCTGTCTCATCGTCATGAATAGTTTTTTATTAACACTACCTCCTCATAGTTTCGGTATTGCCCTCAAGAGTTTACCTGTACCAATGGCTATGAAAGAAAATTTACTCCTGGCTGGGCAATATCTAGAAATATTACTGGCGGAAGTCAAAAGGATGCAGCGTAGCGCACGACTACGAGGTCTGAATGGTACATCTGGCTGGCTGCGCTACGCCAGTGCAGCCATGATTGGAAGTTTGTATCTCCGCAGTTTGGATCGAGCCGAACGAGTCTATGGTGCGATGGTAATTCGCGGTTACAACGGACAATTACCCATAGATTTCACATTTAGAATTAAAGAGCGTTTTATTCTCCTGATGGCTTGGGCGATCGCTCTTTGTTTTACCCTCAGTTCCTATATTAAATTGTGAATCTTGAAATCTTTAACTTCTAACCCCCACACTTCCGCCCGTAATCCCCACACTGGCATAGTTGAGGTAAAAAACTTGGTGTATGCCTATCCGCACCAAGAACCAGTCTTACAAGATATTACTTTTACCTTGAACATTGGCGATCGCGTGGCGTTAATGGGTGCAACTGGTTCTGGTAAAAGTACCTTGCTAGAAAATCTTATTGGTTTGAAAGAGCCAAAATCTGGAAAAATCTTCATTAATGACATTCCCCTAGAACCAAAAACCTTACCCCAAGTCCGGCGATACATTGGTTTTGGCTTTCAAGATGCCAACGACCAATTATTTATGCCCACTATCTTAGAAGATATTACTTTTGGGCCACGCAACTACGGTGTACCAGCAGCCATAGCCAGCGATCGCGCCCGCCAATTATTAGCAGATTTTGGTCTAGCAGCCTACGCCAACCGTTCCGCCCACGAATTATCAGGGGGACAAAGACGATTAGCCGCCCTCGCCGCGATTTTGGCATTAGAACCAACAATTTTGATTTTAGATGAGCCAACCACTGGACTAGATCCCGCATGGCGACGACACTTGGCACAAGTATTATTAAATTTACCAGTGCAAGTCATATTAATTGCTTCCCATGAATTACATTGGTTAGGAAAAGTGACTGATAGAGCGTTGGTACTATCTGGTGGTCGCATCGCAATTGACAGTGAGATTCAACCACTTTTGCAAGACGGGGAAATCTTAGAACAGTTCGGTTTGCCAATAGATTGGTGATCTAAGGTCATGACAGTAACTACCTATAAATGGACAATTGAACGCTATCACCGAGCAATAGAAGCCGGGATTTTTGACGACCAACCTATAGAGTTATTACGCGGCGACCTCACACTAATGCCCCCAGAACGCGAACCTCACGCCTACTACAACACAGAAGCCGCCGATTATCTCCGCACGCTACTAGGTGAACGGGTAAAAATCCGCGATGCTAAACCCATCACCTTACCCAACGATTCCGAACCAGTCCCTGATATTGCCATTGTCAAACCTTTAGGCGAAGTCTACCTAGAACATCATCCCTACCCTGAAAACATATTTTGGGTGATGGAATTCTCTAAAGCCACTCTGAGCAAAGATTTAGGTGAGAAAAAAGCAATCTATGCAGAGGCTGGCATTATTGAATACTGGGTTGTCAATCTCAAGACTCCCCAGTTACAAGTATTCCGTGACCTCAAAAATCGACAATACACAACCGAACTTAAATTAACCACAAACACTATTTCACCCCTAGCCTTTCCTGATGTATCTATCAAAGTTCAACGTCTCATTGGTTTCCCAAAATACAACTGAATAGAAAAATCAAACATTTAGCTATTACGCAGCAATTCTCATTTTTAAATCTTGTTTACGCAGATAACTTCTGTCTAATTATGAATGGAATCAATCCCCTATTTACTTCAAAATGAGAATTGCTGTTTCATAAGCTTATTCTTTGCATTGTATATTGCGCGGTAATGCCTGCGATTGCAAGATGTCTATTATAAAATTTTTGTTAATTTCCTTAAGTGTCTTAACTGTCCTTGCTTTTTGCTGGACTAATTTTTAATAATTTTTTGTCGGACATTTGAAAAATATCTAAGTATCTTCGGAGGGCATACCTATGTCAGTTGAAAAAAGAATTGTGAATGACGTGACCATTTTGGATGTAAAAGGCAGATTGACCATTGGAGAAGGTGATATAGCCCTTCGCAATGCAGTTAGCAACGCCCTTGAAGATGGTGCTAAAAAGATTTTGCTCAATTTAAGGGAAGTTACTACAATAGACTCTACTGGGATCGGTGAATTAGTATCAAGTTATACTAGAGTAACTAACCGGAGTGGAAAGCTGAAATTAACAAATCTTACCGCCAAAGTTATTGATGTTTTGATGATAACCCAACTCATAACAGTTTTTGAGACTTATGACAGTGAGACAGAAGCGGTTGAATCCTTTTGATGAAAATTATATTCGCGGTTTATCTGATTAGGCGCAGATATAGCGAAGCTGTCACTAGGGGTGTGTGATGTGAAAGTTGTGTATTAGGCGCATCCGCCTGATACCCTCTAACTGAGAGTTGAAACCTGGGGAATTTATGCAAAACGCACCAGCCCAAGAGATTAAATTACTAGTTGTAGATATAGACGGCACAATTTCGGGAGAATCGAACACAGTTAGTCAAGCTGTCAAAGAAGCGATCGCCGCCGTCCAAGCCAAAGGGATTCCGGTAGCGATCGCCACTGGGAGAATGTATCGCTCGGCGTTACGCTTTCACCAAGACTTAAATTCTACTTTGCCACTCATGGCCTATCAAGGAGCGTGGATTCAAGATCCAGTCAGCCAAAAAATTCATCAACATTCACCAGTAGCTAGAGATATTGCCGAGCAACTACTAGACTATTTTGAACAGCCAGCATTGCGATCGCTCCTCTCTGTCCACTTCTACATCAATGATCAGCTTTATGTGCGGGAAGTAACCCCAGAAACTCAAACCTATGCTGCACGTTCTGGCATTACTCCTATAGCTGTAGGAGATTTACGCCAAACTCTCTCCAATGAACCCACAAAGATTTTAGCCTTGTGTGATGATACATCTGTCATCCAAGATTTATTAGGGAATTTACGCCGCCAATACACGCCGGCTGAACTATACATGACAACCTCTGTTGCTACCTTCTTTGAAGCAACTAACGCTGTTGTCAATAAGGGTAATGCTGTCCGTTACCTAGCAGAAGAAATATTAGGCTTACAAAGTCACAACGTGATGACTATTGGCGATAACTTCAATGATTTAGAAATGCTGGAATATGCTGGGATTGGTGTAGCTATGGGGAATGCCCCAGATGGTGTGCAGGCGATCGCTGATTGGGTTGCTCCTAGTGTCGAGGTTGATGGGGCTGCAACCGCGATTGAAAAATTTTTACTTGCTTGAGGATGGCCAGTAAAGTTTAGATTAATCTAAAAACCCCTAAAATCAGAAAGAACACCGACGACTGGCCGTGTTTCGTCTCGGTGTTCTTGCTGGTTCGCTCCTCACACACCTGTTACTATAACTGAGGTCGATGAATCCGTCAATACCTAGTTAGAAAAGTTTTGATCCCGGAAAATGTGAATTGGGCAATTCAATGCGTGGATTGGTTCAATCTAAAATCCACTAGTCACAGATCCACTGGTGCGACAATCCGTAATTTGACTATCAATAAAAACCTTAAAACAGATTGAGTAGCCATTATTAATCCCAATCTGGCTTGAGCGAGTTCTGGTGAGTTAGTTTTCACCTCACCCCAAATACGGCATTGACACCAAAAAGCCTCAAAAGCTTGACTCAAATCCCATCCTGTTTTTTCCCAGTTAATTGAGCCAGCATCCTCAGCACACTCTAATTCATCTACTGCTTTCACTAATTGCATAATTAAATGACTCTCGGCCAGGTGATGCAGGCGTAATTGGCGATCGCTATTGAGCCAAGGTAATGCTTCTGTTACTACTAAACTTCCTAGATGCCAGCTTTCGCTATTTGCTGATAGTGGTTCTTGCAATTTTATCAAGCCTTCACGATGAGCCAGTAATATTAACGAATAGCAACGTGCATGGGCATACTGAATGCTAAATAAGCGTGATGGATTGTGACTTTTTACTCTTTCACCTTTGTCTGGAAGTGGTGACTTGATACCGATGAAATTTAAACTACTCTTTGATTCCCCAACGGCGACACTTTGTAACCAAGCTGCTAACAAATCATGTGTTAATTCTATGTGAATCAAACCAGGGGCAACTGTTTGTACTAGCAATGCTTCACCACAGTTATCTGCTATGTGGGAAGCGATCGCATTGGCTATCTCCCAAGGTACTGAATTATGAGATTTTGCTAGCCGCAACGCCACACCAGAAATATACAAAACTCGATTAATATCTCTACCCTGATATAGAGGTATTCTTCCAGATATTATGTGATTTTCATTCCCTTGAGTAAGATAAAAATTTATCCCAGACAGCAAGTAGCTGTATATTAAATTCTTAATAGCCGTATTTTTACTCACTAGTAGAATCTATAACACTGTTATTTTCCTCAAAGACTTTGTGGCGAAAAACACTGGAGTAGGCGTCATCAGTCTTTAGATATAAAATTTTTCTAAACAAAGAAAAATGAGATTAGCATAAAATTTCATAAATATTAGATGAATAATATGTAAACTTTACTACCATCATTGTACAGTAGGAAGTATAACAAAATAGTAGGGCGCAAATTGCTCTCTACTTTTTTGATGGCTGACGCTGTTAGGCGTTAGGCCTACTTCAAATACACAAAGACACTCCTTGCACCTTTTTTATGTCGTCTTTGTCTTCAGCCGAACGCTCTTTGTTACCTATGCAATCTCCATCTTCTTTTTCTGAGGCATCACGCCCTTTTCTGACTTGGCAACGTATTCTTGACTGGGCTCAAGAACACTATCGCTGCCGCACCTTTAGCAAAGATGAGCGAATTCCAGCCCGTCCTGGATTGCTGTATTTGGTTCAAAGGGGTGCAATCCGCATGGTAGGAACTGCCCAAGTGAGTGCTACCGCGAGTCAGTTAACTTCTCGACGCATCAACAGAACTCCAGAAGAAGCTTTCTTAGGTTTTGTTGGCGCAGGACAGCCATTTGAAATTGTGGCTCAGTCACCATTCACCCTGCAATCTTATGCTCACGTCGATCAAACAGCAGTGTTGTGGATGTACTGGCACGATCTAGACAATTGGCCTCACTTCCGTCGTGAAGTCATGGATGCTTTCAGATACCAGCACCAGCGTAAACTTCTATGGCTGAGTGCTTTGGGACAACGCCGTACAATTGACAGACTCCTCGGATTCCTCACTTTGTTGATTGAGGAATATGGAGAGCCTGCCATGAGCGATACCGATCCCGATGTAATTCGTGGCTATTGCCTACCTTTCCCCCTTACTCATGCCCAAATCGGTAGCGCAATTGGTTCAACCCGCGTAACTGTTACCCGCTTGATGGGCAAACTGCGTCAACGTGGCTTAATTCTTACCCAAGGGGATAATCTGATTTGCCTGCCAGCAGAGTCGATTAATAGAGCCAGCTAAGAAAGCCTGATTCATCGTCGTTAGGGCATCTACGGTTAGGAACTGCCGCTCTGTTTAGCAGATGTCGGTTAATTGTAACGGTCAACTCTAGTGAGATAGTTCCTACCCCCGATCAGTCAGCAGTAAGTCGCCGCCAGCAACATTCACTTACTGCTCAGTCAAACCAATCTGTTTGACCACCACAAACAGATTGTGTCATCGGGCAATCTTGGTACATGAGCCTCAAAATTGAGATATCTAATGAGTGGGGAGTAATTTAGACTGCTAAATTCACCCCATAGACCAAGGTGATTGTAAATTGAATAACCTCTCCTTGGTTAAGAAGCAATTAAGGTCAACAACTATCAGCTAATTATCGCACTGGTTCAAAATCAAACCCAGTACCAGAACGAGAAGGAGAAGCGGGAACTATTTTTACCAGTTGAACTGAGGTATTGCGATCGCCGGAACGCAAAAACCGCACCACACCAGAAGCACCATTAGCAGCAAAATCACGGGCTGACAGAGCTTCCTGGACACCAACACGTGTGGGACTGCGCTTGAGTGCCGCGCTCAAAGCTACGGTAGCATCATAAGACATTGCCGTTCGCCAGCTGACATCCCCCTTCCATAAATTCCGGGATTGGGAAGGGAAAATAGCTTGGGGATTACCAGCAATATGCCAGGGAGCAGCCACTACCATCCCTACGGTTTGAGCCTGACCCTCTGCTAAAATCTTGTTAGAGTAAAGGCTATCTCCCCCTAAGAGACTCAGCCTACCTTGGTTAATTTCAATTACTTTCAATGCTGGATCTAGAGTTGCGGTGTTAGCTGCTAACATGACAACTTCTGCACCTTGTTGATTAGCCTGTTGTAAGGTTTGAGCCGCATTAAAATTTACATCGGATAAATCAAATTCATCAGATACCTCTCCACCCTGTAAGCCAACAGAAGTAACAAACTCAGACTTTAAAGACTGGCTATAATTACTTTTGGAATTAAAAAAAACCACTGCTTTTCTTTTTTGCAATGTGTTTATCATGTAATTAGCTAAAGCTCTGGCCGCGATAAAATCACTGGGGACTGTGCGAAAAATGTAGGGGCTAGAGTTAGAAATTTGCACAGAAGTGCTAGTGGGAGAAATAGCGACAAGTTGTCCAGAATTATAGACCGTACCTGCGGCTATGGAAGTGTCACTACCAAAATGTCCGACGACACCTAACACTTGGGGATTGTTGACTAAACTAGTAGCAACTTCTTTGGCTACTTCTGGTTTGTCGTCATCACTGGCTATCCCCACTTTCAGAAAAACGCCTTGAATTTTGTCACCAGCATTAATTTCATTTTGAGCTTGAGCGACACCTCGTAAAAGTTCTAAAGCAGGATCTTTGTTAGTATGTAGCGGTGCAGAAACAACAATGGTGTAGCTTTTGGCAGAACCAATACGAGCATTATTTAGATATATCAATGCTTCTGGGTCATTTGGTGTACGTCTTAGAGATGATTCCAAATTAACGATCGCTTGATTATAGTTTCGATTAGCGATCGCTGCTATCCCTGCTTGCTTTTCAGGAGTAATGTCACCGGTAATTAAAGTTTTTTCGCCAAAACTAATCCGTTCTGGGAGTGTTAGATTTCTTTTCTCTGGAGGATTTGGATTGACAGAATTATCTGTTACTAGATGCTTACTAAACCACCAACCACCTCCACCCATGATCGCAAGTGTGGTTAGCAGAGATACCGCTAAAACCGTAGTTTCATTCTTCTGTGACATGAACGAGTTTTAATTGGTTACATTATTTTTATAATTTCACTTAGTTTACCGCACTCAGTGGTGAGTGCTGAGTGCTGAGTAATATTCTTCTTACTACTTACTAACCACAGCAACTTTGTTAAAGGAACTGAGACAATAATTTATAAAATTTATAAATTAGTCGAAATAAGGATGTAGTCGCGATCGCGAATAAACCCCCTGCAACTGATATCACTACAAGTTCTAGTGGGCTAATTCCTGGAATAAACAGTACGATTACAAAACTAATTACAGTAATAATTAATAAATATAATTTTTTAATCCACCGCTTAGTTTGAGCAAATATGAGTAACCCCAAAATTACACTTGCCAGACTCAAAGTAATTATGGGTGATTGAGTGAGAGTAAAAAGAGCGATCGCCATTAATGCGCCTTCAAAGCCACTAAATGCTGCGCCTGTCAATAATTCCCAGGTAGAGAAAGCAGTATTTGCTTTTCGCTGTGGTGGGGATGTTGCATATGTCAAATACTGATCAATCGCTGCGAGTACCTGATCAGCTGATTGGAAGCGTTCTTCAGCAGCAGGCAAGAGCATTTTGTTTAAAATATAAACAAAGTGACTATTAATACTAACTTCCTTTTGCCATATCCACCTATTGCTATGAGGATCAATGAGTTGCGTGGGTTCTTTTTCTGTTAACAAGTTAATAACAGTTGCAGCTAAAGCATAGAGGTCTGTAGATTTGAATACCTGATTCCCAGTTATTTGCTCAGGTGCGGCAAACCCTGGGGTGTAAATACTTGTAGAAGAACCAGCACCAACACCTGAGACGGTTGTGACTTGTTTAACTGCGCCAAAATCTAAGACAAAAAGTTTACCATCCCGACGACGCATAATATTGGAAGGTTTAATGTCTCGGTGAATAATTTGTTTATCATGGATAAATTTGAGGATTTTGAGACTTTCTTGAAGTAATTCTAAAGCTTGCTGTTCAGAAAACTTACCATTTTGAACTAGTTCTTCCTCTAAATTTTGTCCATCAATATATTCTTGTACCAAGTAAAAAAACTGGTCTTGTTGTCCTGGTTGTAAACTGGGAACAAACATCGGAAAAAAGGCGAATAACTGGGGTATTTGATCGTGTTCTTCGCCTATGTAAGCCAGGACATTAGCTTCTCTTTCAAATAATTTTTCTGCTACTTCTAGTTGTTCTGATGTGAAATGACTCGGAGGTTGGAACAGTTTGACTACACACTGACGCATCCCTGGAAATCGACGATCAAGTGCGAGGAAGGCTGCACCAAACCCCCCTTTACCCAGTAATTTTACGGGTACGTATCGACCATCCAACATCAAAGGCATACCGCAGCTAGTACAGTATTTTTGCGGTGTAGTTTTGATTGTCGTATCGTCTAAATCGGGACAATGATTTTGTGGACGTTGACACGCTGGACGAGTGCAGTAGACTTCCATTGTATTTTTGTATTGACGTACTGCCCCACGGCTATAAAAACATTGCTAACGCTCGTTTTTATCAAAAGCTGGGGGATTCTTCCTGATTCCTCGTAGTCAATGCTGTGCATCCTCAAAGCAATAAGGAAGGATTAACCTTCATTATTGGAAGTTGGTAACACAGCTTCTAATGGAGTGACCATGTGTTTTTTTTGTGACAGGTTAAAAATATCCTGATGCCATTCAGGGGTAGCAAACTGGGGTAATATTTCTTGGCTGAAAGCTTCTGCCGCTTTGGATCTATAGCGATTAGGATTACATATCAGCCATAGTGTGCGTTTGACAACCACACCATCAATCGGGGTACGGTGAAGTACACCCATTTGTAATTCTTTAGCGATCGCACTAGTAGAGACAAAGGCAGCACCTAAACCAGACTGCACAGCATTTTTAATTGCTTCGATGGAATTGAGTTCCATTTCAATTTTAAAACGTCTGCTATCAAGTTCGCAGCGTACTAGTACCTGATCGATGACTTTGCGAATAGTTGATTGGGAGTCTAAAGTAATGAATTGCAGTTTATATAAGTCTTCTTTTTGAATGGATTCTTGTTTAGCAAAGGGATGAAATACAGGTAAAATCAGAGCCAATTCATCTTCGGCATAGGGAATAATTTCTAAAGAATCCGCTAGTTCTCCGGGGATTTCACCGCCAATAATTGCCAAATCTACCTGACCATTAGCTACACTCCAAGCAGTGCGACGAGTCGAGTGGACGTGTAATTGGACGGCGACATCGGGATATTTTTGGCGGAACATCCCAATCATTTTAGGCAGTAGATAAGTCCCAGTGGTTTGAGAAGCACCAACAATTAAAGTACCGCCTTGGAGATTTTGTAAATCCTCAATAGCGCGGCAAGTTTCCTGACACAAACTGAGAATTTTTTCACCGTAGCTCAATAGTAGATGTCCTGCTTCGGTTAATTGGGCGCGTCGTCCGCCACGGTCAAATAAGGGGACATCCAACTGCCGTTCTAAGTTCTGCACTTGCAAACTCACAGCAGGTTGGGAGACATAGAGACTATCAGCAGCGCGCTTGAAACTCCCTTCTACCGCGATCGCTTTGAGAATACGTAACTGATCTAAAGTGAATGGAAGGTCAGACATAAGGCTCAACCCACAAACTTTGAAAGGAGCAACTTTGGCAATCAATCATATCCATCATGATTGATTACATTTTGAATTTAGAGGCTTGACTGGAAAAAGACAGTACCACAACATTTTGACGCAAGTCCCCTGTTGAATACTTTGTGGTATTGGTTGTATATCGTTAACTTTTCTTTAAATTACTTTACCTGTTTTTATGATTTTGAATCCTTGGTTAGCTCCGAGTCATTTTGTCATGCTGGGGTTACTGTTAATTTTTGCGATCGCCCACAGTGGAGGGGCAGCTTTGCGACCTTGGGCAGAAAAGCGCATCGGGCCAAGGCTTTATCGCATTATTTTTGCATTAATTAGTCTACCGTTGGCTGTCATAGTCATTACTTACTTTTTTAATCACCGTTATGAAGGAGCGCAACTTTGGCAATTACAGGGTGTACCAGGGGTAAAAGCCACAGTCTGGGTATTGTCAGCGATTTCATTCTTATTTTTATATCCTGCCACCTTCAATCTACTAGAAATTGCTGCTATTCAAAAGCCCCAAGTACATCTATATGAGACAGGTGTGATCAGAATTACCCGTCACCCCCAGATGGTGGGGCAAATAATTTGGTGTATTGCCCATACCCTGTGGTTAGGGACTAGCTTTACCCTAGTGACATCTATTGGCTTAGTGTTGCATCATTTATTTGGGGTATGGCATGGCGATCGCCGCTTACACTACCGCTACGGCGAAGCCTTTGAAATTGTGAAACAACGCACGTCTATCATGCCCTTCGCGGCAATTATTGATGGTCGTCAATCTCTTAAATGGCAGGAATTTGTCCGTCCTGCTTACTTAGGTGTTGCTATTTTCATCGGATTACTTTGGTGGGCGCATCCCTTGTTAATTATGGCGACCAGTAGGGTAAATTGGTAGTTTTGACTGATCCCCAATCCCCAAAAAAATACTAACCCAGGAAAAAATTCCCCTGATCAATTGCTACCAAATCAATGTAGAATTAATTGAAATAGCTGTTAGTCAGGGTGTGGTCATTGGGTTCCATATTTTTATATGCGTAAGTCACTAAGCAATCACTTTCTTTGGGGAGTATACAGCACAGCACTTAAAACACCCTTTCTGCAAGAAGTTGCCAGGACTTGAATAACCTAATTTTTGCCGTTAAAATCGTGCTGACTTTTGTGTCAGAAACAACAACAATTTTGAAAAATACCTGCTACGAAGCGTTGACTAGCTTGCTAACTTCTTCTGCTGATAGCTAGTTTGATAATAAAAACCTATAATTCTAGAGGCATCATGGTGTTGTCGGTTAGTGAGCGGACATTTACTCAAGAAGTTTTAGAATCTCCAGTTCCGGTTTTAGTGAATTTTGAAGCACCTTGGTGTGGACTATGTCGCATTATCCACCCTTTACTGCTGGAATTTCAAGTTCAATGTAGTGATCAAATTAAGCTAGTTGGGATTAACGCTGATGAAAATTTCAAGCTATCTAACACCTATCGCCTCAAGTCGCTGCCAACCTTACTGCTAATTGAAAATGGCATAATTCGGCATCGTCTAGAAGGTTTCCGTGGTAGAGATGACTTACGCCTAGCTTTAGAGGAAATTAAACTCAACTACAGTAATCGTCCAAAAGCTTACAGTAGCGTCACAACATCCGAATTAGAATTACATTTAGCCTAATTGGGCATTGGGCAATTCAATGCGTGGATTGTGGATTGATGATTGTGAATAGAGATTTAATCTAAAATCCGTCTTAAAAAATTTCCTACGACGGGAAACCCGCCGTAGGAAATTTTGTCTACGACACGCTACGCGAACGCAAAATCCAAAATCTAAAATTCCCAGTCCCCAGTCCCCAGTATTTATTTAATTTTGAATTTTGAATTTTGAATTAATTTGTCCCTAAATCTAAAACCATGCTTAACACCCCACTCAAATGTGTTCGAGTGGGGTATTTTATCATCTAGGGTGTGTGTCACAATTGTTAACAGTTCCGACCTGGACAGTTGCTGCCGGCAAGACCGTACAGTAGAGTCCAAAGTTAGTCAAGAATCCTAAAAGTACCCGTCAGTGATGGAAGTAATCTATCAATACGCCTGGCTGATCCCGGTATTGCCACTTTTGGGGGCAATGCTAGTCGGTCTAGGCTTGATTTCGTTTAACGAGACGACAAACCGCCTGCGGCAGCTAAATGCTGTGTTGATCATTTCCCTGATGGGCGCAGCGATGGGTCTGTCCCTTGCCTTGCTATGGAGTCAACTCCAAGGACACCCAACCTATCTCCACACCCTAGAATGGGCAGCAGCAGGCAATTTCCACTTGAGCATGGGCTACACTATCGACAACCTCACATCCCTGATGTTGGTGATTGTCACAACGGTAGCCTTCTTAGTCATGGTTTACACTGATGGCTATATGGCTCATGACCCAGGATATGTGAGATTTTACGCCTATCTCAGCTTGTTTGGCTCATCAATGTTGGGTTTAGTGATCAGCCCTAACCTAGTACAGATTTATATCTTCTGGGAACTAGTGGGGATGTGTTCCTACTTGCTAGTTGGCTTCTGGTACGATCGCAAGTCAGCCGCAGATGCAGCCCAAAAAGCATTTGTCACCAACCGCGTCGGCGACTTCGGTCTACTCCTCGGCATTCTGGGGCTATTTTGGGCTACAGGCAGCTTCGATTTTACCGTGATGGGCGATCGCCTAGCAGAACTGGTAGAAACAGGCTCATTGAGCAATTTCCTGGCAGTTGTGTTTGCGATTTTAGTTTTCCTCGGCCCAGTTGCTAAATCCGCTCAATTTCCCCTACACGTCTGGCTACCAGACGCAATGGAAGGCCCCACCCCCATTTCTGCCTTAATCCACGCCGCAACAATGGTGGCTGCTGGGGTATTCCTGATTGCCCGGATGTACCCGGTTTTTGAACACGTTCCAGCCGCAATGAACGTGATTGCCTTTACAGGGGCATTTACGGCGTTCTTGGGGGCTACCATTGCCATGACCCAAAACGACATTAAGAAGGGTTTGGCTTACTCCACCATCTCCCAGTTAGGCTACATGGTTATGGCCATGGGAGTAGGTGCGTATAGTGCTGGTTTATTTCACCTGATGACTCACGCCTATTTCAAGGCGATGTTGTTCTTGGGTTCTGGTTCAGTGATTCACGGCATGGAAGGTGTCGTAGGTCATGACCCAGTATTGGCACAAGATATGCGCTTAATGGGTGGACTGCGGAAGTATATGCCCGCTACCGGACTGACATTCTTAATTGGTTGCATGGCAATTTCTGGGCTTCCTCCCTTTGCTGGCTTCTGGTCAAAGGATGAAATTCTCGGTTCAGCCTATGCTGCTAACCCACTTCTCTGGTTTATTGGCTGGATTACTGCCGGAATTACAGCTTTCTATATGTTTAGAATGTATTTCTCGACATTTGAAGGTAAATTCCGGGGTAATGACGAGAAAATCAAAGATAAGCTCAAGAAAGCTGCAACAATTGTTCTCGAACTAGATTCAGCATCAGCAGCACCAGTACCAAATTTTGGCCCTGGGGCAATGAAAAAAGGAGAATTGGCAGCTACAGGGGATCATCATGGTGATCACGGCCATCATAGTCATTCTCCCCATGAGTCGCCTTGGACGATGACCTTACCCTTGCTAGTGTTGGCTATACCTTCAATGTTGATTGGTTTAGTAGGTACACCCTACAACAATTACTTTGAACGGTTTATCTTCTCCCCGACAGAAAGCATGGCTGAAGTTCTCGAAAAAGCCGCCGAGTTCGACCCCAATGAGTTTTATGTCATGGCGGGTGGTTCAGTCGGTGTTTCCTTAATTGGGATTACCTTGGCTTCTTTGATGTATTTGCAGCGCAAAATTGACCCAGCTGCGATCGCCGCTAAAATCAAGCCACTTTACGAACTATCCCTGAACAAGTGGTACTTTGATGACATCTACCACCGTGTCTTTGTCCTGGGTTTACGCCGCCTAGCTAGACAAGTCATGGAAGTAGATTTCCGAGTGGTTGATGGTGCAGTTAACCTTACAGGCTTTTTCACCCTTGTTAGTGGTGAAGGTCTAAAATACCTAGAAAATGGTCGTGTTCAATTCTACGCCCTCATCGTATTTGGGGCAGTTTTGGGCTTAGTTATTTTCTTTGGTGTAACTTAATTGATCAGTGGGTGCTGAGTCCTGATTTATGAGTCATGAGTAGGAAAATATCAGGAGTCAAGATAATGTAGCTTATGTCTTTACTCAGCACTCCCAACTTTCAACTCACAATTGTGTTAGTTCAGCATTTACTACGTATTACCCAGGCATTAAGTTTAATCAGGATGAAGGCATTGCTACCGAGGAGGCGACCTTCATCTTGATTCATTTTTATTAAATCAACATAACATTGACACTCAAAGCTAGAAAAAGCTGTTAGTTAATAGCTAGTGGCTTTTTGGCAAACATGATTTTGATAGCAGACGAATTGTGATGAATACAGCTAATTTCCCGTGGCTGACGACGATTATCTTGTTACCGATCGCTGCGTCGCTACTGCTCCCCATTATCCCAGATAAAGACGGGAAAACAGTGCGTTGGTACTCTCTGATTGTCGGGCTGATAGATTTCGCGCTGATTGTTTACGTCTTTTATACCGGGTATGACTTTTCCAATCCCGATTTGCAATTGGTGGAGAGTTACCCCTGGGTTCCCCAACTAGATTTGAATTGGTCAGTAGGGGTAGATGGCTTGTCTATGCCCTTGATTCTGTTGACTGGATTCATTACCACCTTGGCAACTTTAGCGGCTTGGCCAGTGACACTCAAGCCGAAACTGTTTTACTTTTTGCTGTTGGCCATGTACGGCGGTCAAATCGCCGTGTTTGCTGTCCAGGATATGCTGCTATTTTTCCTGGTGTGGGAATTGGAATTGATTCCCGTTTACCTACTGCTAGCAATTTGGGGCGGTAAAAAACGCCAATACGCAGCCACCAAGTTTATTTTGTACACGGCTGGCGGTTCGCTGTTTATTTTAATCGCAGCCTTGACAATGGCCTTTTATGGCAATGATGTCACCTTTGATATGCGATCGCTCGCTCTCAAAGATTACGCTTTAAATTTCCAATTGTTAATTTACGGTGGCTTGTTGATTGCCTACGCCGTCAAGTTGCCCATTATTCCCCTGCATACTTGGCTACCTGATGCCCACGGTGAAGCTACAGCCCCCGTACATATGTTACTGGCTGGTATTCTTCTGAAAATGGGTGGTTATGCCCTAGTTCGGATGAACGCCCAGATGCTACCCGATGCCCATGCTTATTTTGCCCCGGCTCTGGTAATTCTGGGGGTAGTTAACATCATCTATGCGGCCTTAACATCCTTTGCCCAGCGTAACCTCAAGCGCAAAATTGCTTATTCCTCAATTTCTCACATGGGCTTTGTGATTATTGGGTTTGCCTCCTTCACCGATTTGGGATTAAGTGGGGCAGTATTGCAAATGGTGTCACATGGATTAATTGGCGCGAGTTTGTTCTTCCTTGTCGGTGCAACCTATGACCGAACACACACCCTGATGTTGGATGAAATGGGTGGTATCGGTAAGCGGATGCAGAAGATTTTCGCCATGTTCACCACTTGTTCAATGGCTTCCTTGGCATTGCCAGGTATGAGTGGTTTCGTGGCAGAGTTAATGATATTTGTCGGCTTTGCTACCAGCGATGCTTATAGCCCTACATTTAAAGTCATCGTCGTATTTTTGATGGCAGTGGGAGTGATTTTAACTCCAATTTACTTGCTATCAATGTTACGGGAAATTTTCTACGGACAAGAAAACGAAGAATTAGTTTCTCATCAAGCTTTGATAGACGCTGAACCCCGTGAAGTTTTTATCATTGCTTGTCTGTTAGTACCAATTATTGGTATTGGTTTTTATCCCAAGTTACTGACTCAGATGTACGACGCTACAACTGTACAACTGACAGCTAGGTTGCGTGATTCTGTACCCACCTTGGTAGATCAAAAACCAGAAGCAGCAGCAGTTTCTTTGAATGCACCAGCAATTGGTAATTAATTGGGATTTGTTGAGAATTACGAAATTTTAGAACCCCGGTTTCTTGGAGAAATCGGGGTTCTCTGCTCACTATCACAACACTAATTAGGGATGTTGGGGAAAAATAACTTGATAGCTCCGGCTGTCAATGCTAAGACAAAGCCAACTACCACAGAACGATTGATAAATTCTTGGGTATCTAACCGCTTGCCGATGCCCTTAACCTCTGTTTCCAATGCCTTAATTTCTCCCTTGAGTTCAGCTTCAAGTTTGATTTGGCCAATTTTAATATCTGTAATATCTTTTTGTAGGACATCTAGCTTTTGGTTGATTTGCCCTAAGATTTCCTCTAATGAATAAGTGACTGTAATAGGGGTTTGACTCATAAGTTACACTCTTATTAAGAAAATCAAAATATTTTCTATTCCTCCTTAACTTTATTATCCTTTGATAGTGCCTAGCACCGCTAGGCGGAAGTCAAAAGTCAAAAATCAAAAGTCCTGTATTTTAAGATTTTGAACGATTGAGAATGGTATCTTGATTTCCGCCGCGCTTTACTAATATCTGATGAAAACCCACAATTTATAGAGAGTGCGTTATGTCCAGCATATTGATGTACGCTATCTTTAGTTACTTGTTAGTCAATTTATGTTCAATAAATTTCTATATCTAAAATTAGAATCTGTGAAAACCTCTCATGTTAAACTACAATTCGTTACACTGTTTACCATCTTCCGAAGAGCTACCGAACTCCGAGGATACGCCTGTGGATAATGAAATACAAGATTTAATTCCTAGTTTACTAAAAGCTACACTGGCTTTGGTTTGGTTAGACCGATGGGATTGGTACTTTGGTGTCAAGATGGGTATTTATTATGACCCAAAAAAACCAGCGATCGTCCCTGATGGTTTTCTCAGTGTAGGAGTCAAACGTTTTGTTGATGGGGATTTACGCCTCAGCTATGTGCTGTGGGAAGAAGAAAATCCGCCAATTATAGCAATAGAAGTAGCCTCGCCCAAACATCTAGGAGAATACAGCACCAAAAAAGAAGTTTATGCTGAGATGGGAATTTTGTACTACGTTGTGTACAATCCTTTCCGGCGCAAAAATCCGGCTTTGGAAGTCTATCGCCTAGAAGATGGGGAATACTTGCTCATGTCAGGAAATCCCATTTGGTTGCCAGAAATTGGTTTAGGAATTGGGAGGGAACGAGGACTTTATCAAGGAATCGCTAGGGAATGGTTGTATTGGTATGACAATCAAAAACGTAGATTGCTGACACCAGAAGAACTAATTTTCGTAGCACAAGAAAAAGCAAATGTGGAAGAACGGCAACGTTTAGAAGCAGAAGAACGGGTGAAAATGCTAGAAACCAGGTTAAAGGCGTTAGGTTTCGAGCCAGAAACTATAGTGTGAGATCATCTTTGGGTGCGATCGCATAACCACTGCATAATTCACTAAATTTGAAAATTTCTGTAATAATTTTTCACTTTCACATTAACCTGCTTTATATCTTAACCTCACATCAAGGCTCAGATTTCCTTGATGTGAGGTTTAATTTATGGGAGTGTCCGATTGGATTTTTAAACGCAGAGGGGCGCGGAGGTTCACGCGGAGGAGCGCGGAGGGTTAACCGGAGTATTTTATGATGTTAATTAGCTTGACGGTTGGGGAATTATATCTATTAACGATACTCAGCATTTGACTATGTAATTTATCAAAGTTGGGTGTCTGCTCAATCTATTTAGCAAAATCGTCAAGCTAATTATGGATGTTAAATTAGGGTTCGGCTCTATCCCAAAAGCTCAATATGTTTTTGTCAGCAAAGAAAACGATCACTGTTGGTATATGCTCTCAGATGATACTAAACCAATTCCGATTTATGATAGAGCTTTGACAGGATTAATTACAGGCGTAGAAGTTAATAAAAAAGTAGAGACATCACACGGTGAAGCCTGGAAAATAGATTTACATATTTTGGTAGATAAACCTTATGTAATTCGCTCAGGTAGTGAATCTTATTTTTCTAAAAGTTTGTTACTTTCACTGGATGCTTTGACATATGAACAATTGTGTCATCCATTGACAATTGCAGTTAGCCCTGGTGATAAAACAATCGTATTTTGTACAATCTATAATCCAGTAACTTATCGTGCTGTAGGTGTTAGCTGGGATGGACATAAAGAAATAGATTGGCCAGCTTTAGGGCAGAAAGTTAGTCTGAAAATTAACAATATTCAAAATTCCCATCAAGAGTTAAATTCATCTGAACATCGTGCAGGTTTCATTGCTCAAACTGATACATATTTATCACAATTAAATTGGAGTCCAGAACAGGGACGAGAGTTTTTACAGCAAAAATATGGCAAGCGATCGCGCTATCATCTTTCTGAAACAGAAATGCTAGATTTTATCGATTACCTGAAGCTACAATTAACCCATAGCTACCAAACTTAGCTGTTGTTTTTTCTGTCAACTGCGTAACTGAGACAAGCTAAAATGTCTTCTTGCCTCAAATAAGGAAAATCATCAAGTATTTCCTTATATAGCGGTTATCGTTTTAGTGAGGTACAAGAACCCCACCCCCAACCCCCTCCCCGCACGCAAGGAGGGGGCTATGATATACATCATGTGATTAAGAAACGCTATAGGTCATACCAGAGGCAAGATAAGATAACACTCATACTGCAAAGAGAATTTTTAACAATGTATTGCACTGCAAGACAAAATAATGCAAAGTAATATTATGGAAAATAATCTAAGCTAAAACAGTTATGAGTAAAGAAAATATTACATTTCGGATAGAGAGTGACAAAAAACTCGCACTAGAAGCAATTGCCAAAGGTATAAACCGCGATCGCTCTCATGTACTCAATGAAGCTATAGATGCTTATCTAGAGATGCACCAATGGCAAATAGAAGAAATTCACAAGGGAATTGCTGAAGCTGATGCAGGGGAATTTGCCAGCGATGAGGAAGTAATGGCAACTTTTGCAATGCTTACTAATGCAGATTAAATGGCTACGTCGTGCGCTGCGTAATTTAGAACAAGCACATGATTATATCCTCAAAGATAATCCACAAGCAGCGCGAGAAGTCATCTTGAGGATTCAAAGTGCTGCGAACCAATTGGATATTTATCCATTGATGGGACGACTAGGACGTGTGGAAGGTACAAGGGAATTAGTAATTGCTAATACGCCATACATTCTAATTTACCGAGTCAAACTAGAGTCTGTGGAAATTCTTCGCGTTCTCCACACTTCCAAACGCTATCCAGATTGAAGCGAACTTGAAAAATTTTCATCATCAACGAAAATTATATAATCGCGCTATTGGGTAGATATATCTGAGTGTGACAATATTGAAGTGTATTTTTAATGAGTGCGATCGCTTTACACCGAATTTAGGCGATCGCTAGAAATATGACTTATTCTATATTATCAGGACAAAGAAATTTATATTGGGTTACTAAATGAACTCAAAAGTTGAATTATTAACACGCATGACCCAAACCCCTGGTCAATGTGGTGGTCGTCCTTGTATTCGCGGTATGAGAATCCGCGTGAGCGATATTTTAGAAATGCTGGGGGAGAATGTTAGCGTTTCTGAGATTCTAGAAGATTTTCCCGACCTCGAAGCAGAAGATATTCAAGCCTGTTTGTTGTTTGCTGCACGCCGAACTGATTTTCCCCGACTGACAGCATGAAAATTTGGATTGATGCTCAGTTTTTACTATAAATCTTCCTCACTCAGTCCAGCATCTTTCATGATGCTTTTTAAAGTTCCAATTGGTAAATCTCGATTACTATGAACTGGAATTGAAAGAATGACATCTACACCTTCTTTAGTATAAATGTGATGACTGCCTGTAATCCTTTTTAATTCCCAACCTTGCTGTTCCACAATTTTACACAGTGCTTTACCGGAAACTGATTTCATAGGGATAGCTCAACTATCTGTTTCTCTGGTTCAAGCTCTTCTCGTTCACTAGCAACTTCCAGCCAGCCTTGAATCGCATCTTGTAGCATTTCTAATAGATGTTCGTAGCTATCTCCCCAAGTGTGACATCCTGGTAAAGCTGGTACAGAACCACACCATACATCATCTTCTTGCCAGATAACTGCTTTAATTTTCATTACTCATCATTTTTACAAGACTACGCTTCATTATTTTAGCTTTAGTTTGAGTGCGATCGCTCATTCACTGTACTTTGTTGAATATGCGATCGTACTGCCTTAAGATGCTTCCTATTGGGAGGCTTATGACTGACTTTTGGTTTGGATATGCAAATGGGCTAGGTTATAGGTATTGAAACCTGAATAGCATACATGAGAGGTATGAAAACATGAGCGATACTTGGGATTATGATTTGGAATATGAGCAATTCTTGAGATTGGCATTTGGGATTGAACAACGTAAAATACTTTCTAGATATGATGATCCTGCTGGAGTTGCTGATACTGATAAATTCAGTGCTGATAATCTAGAAGTAGTGAAAGCATCTGTTGCATATGCAATGATGGTTTACCGAAATACCATTCGTAAACAAGCTGAGATACAACAGTCTGACAAGACAAGAATTTCCAACTACGTAATAAAAGTAGTTAATGCTGAATGTCTCATTGATATTTCAGACTTAATAACTGGTTTTAACGAATCTATTGTTAATAGATATTTCAAAATAGAAGATGGTTGTATTGATTTAAAAAACATCTAGCTATTGTGGAGGTCATCTTACCAATCCACGTTATAAAATTTAAATGTATAGGAGTTTATTTTTTAAAATTTGTAGATTTTTATATCAAATTAAGTCAATATAGGAACTGTTATATTGAGTTTATATTCAATTTTGACAAAAGCCTTAGTCATCTCACTCAATATGGTTGCCTGATCCTTAGATATTTCTGGCTTTTTTGTGCTTCCATGTCCAGCTAGAGGAGTAGTGTTTCTTGAATCGTAAACATTAAGTATGTAGTTCAGAATTTCATCTGGTAGCTTTGAATCTTTACGATAACGGTCAAAAAAGCTTTTCAGAGTGTTTTCCTGAACTGTTGCGATGTTAATAATATCTTTAGCGAGTGTTTCAAAAATTGATGCACTTGTATGTAAAACACCCGCAAAATCTTCTCTTTTAAGTGCATCCTCCATACGTCTGACAAGAATGCGAATGTTAGGATGTTCCCTTTCCTCTTGATCAGACATATCATCTAATGGAGTAAGGCAGACGTTAATTTTATCAACTATTCTTTCAAAATAGAAAGATAATCCGTCCTTTACAAGTAGGTCATTAATTTCCTCTACAGTGAAATACCCTTCTTCAATTAAAAAGCCTAGAAATTCAACTATCTCAGTCGTTTTAAACCGCCTTAATAGTAGTTCAAACTCTCCATTATGCCAAGCATATTCATGCGGTTCATACCCATCATCCATCATAAGTTCAAGTACGTAGATTGGAAGACCGATGAGGCTACGAGCCTTGTTGATAAGCTGGTTTTGTACTATTATTGTCAACTCACCTTTTATTTGTTGTGAAAGTAACCGAGTTATATGAACTCTAAGTTCAGTCGAAACTACTTCATACTCTAGTTCATCAACTTGATTCTGTTTTAAATATAATGTGTACTTCACTTGCTTTCACTTTATTGAATAATTTATAGCTTTTACTACGCTCAATTGACTTTCGCTAAACTTATCACAATGTTTCTTCTCAAGTTTTATGATATTGCTGAATTTACTCAAACAAGAAATTGTTAATCAACGCCTCCGCGCTTACCCTGGCTAAAATCATATTCAGTTTCCATACTTAAAAATCTTCATCATCAACGAAAAATTCTGCGTCTTCTTCTAAACGGGAGTTACCAGAATCAGCAAGATTCCAGAGGGGTTGTAGAATAGCTACACCAACCAATCCCACACCAGCACTAAACGCCAGCACTATACCGACTGGGATTTTAATTGATTGGAATGTTAAGAATTTTAACGATACTGGCTCGAAATTTTGGACGGAAAGAATAGCGATCGCTATTACCCAAATCGCTACAATTAAAGATATCAACAAATTAGCAAAGCTTTTCATAAAAAATATAACCATAGATAGATGCAGATGTACACTAAATATCTCAGTGTGCATCTGCGGTCTAAAGTTCTATGCTAACTTAGCGATCGCACTTTCCATTTCTTGGGCGAGTTGGCTAAGTTTTTCAGGCGAGTTGGTTTCCAAATAAACGCGTACCAGTGGTTCAGTACCAGAGGGACGCAGCAATATCCAGCTACCTTCTTCGAGATACAGCTTAATCCCATCCTTGCGTCCGACTTCTTTGACTTTAATCCCAGCTACCTCGGAAGGAGGATTTTTAGTAAAGGAGTCAATGACGGCGACTTTGTGGGCTTCTGTTAAGTGTAAGTCCAGGCGGTTGTTGTAAAGTGGCCCATCAGCTTCTGCGATCGCTTCTTTGACTAATTGACTCAAAGGTTTACCTTCGTAGGCGATCGCCTCAGCAATCAGCATATCAGCTAAAACGCCATCTTTTTCGGGAATATGCCCAATAATACTCAAACCGCCTGATTCTTCACCAC
Organism: Anabaena sp. CCY 9402-a; assembly: GCF_963920945.1. Classification (NCBI taxonomy): domain Bacteria; kingdom Bacillati; phylum Cyanobacteriota; class Cyanophyceae; order Nostocales; family Nostocaceae; genus Anabaena; species Anabaena sp. CCY 9402-a. The sequence goes on along the minus strand of NZ_CAWUDL010000002.1, from coordinate 43,039 downwards.
CAATCAGGACGGCAGTTTCCCGCATTTTTTCCCCAATGTATTTAAATCCTACAGCTGTCTCATAAAGTGGTAAGCCGTGTTTAGCCGCAAAGTTATCTAATAGGTGAGTTGTCGCCACTGTACGGACGATCGCACCAGTTTTACCTTTGTTTTTGATTAAATGTCTTGCTAACACTAACAGCACCGTGTTAGGGGTGAGGACTTCGCCTTGTTCATCCACAATACCAAAGCGATCGCTATCTCCATCTGTCGCCAAACCCAAATCTGCATGATCTCGACGAACGGCTTCTACTAATTCAACTAGCTGTTCTCCCTTGGGTTCTGGCATTCCACCGCCAAACAGCACATCACGCCAATCGTGGAAACTTTCTAATTGTGTGCCACTTTGTTGCAAGATTTCATCTAAATAGCCACGGGATGTAGAATATAACGCATCATACTTGACTTTTAGCTGTGCGCTCTTAATTCGTTCCACATCCAGCAATGTATAGATAAATTGGAGATAGTCTGGCTTGGGATCGAAAATAGAAATAGAACCTGATGGGTTGTCACCGGGTAACTCATCCGATGAACTTTCTATATTTGCCACAATAGTATCAGTAATTTCTGGAGTGGCAGGGCCAGCATAGTCAGGGATATATTTAATCCCACAGTAAGGTGCTGGATTATGACTAGCCGTAAACATCAATGCCCCAGCCGAATTCAGGTGACGGGCATTATAGGCAATTACTGGTGTGGGGCAATCCCGATCAGTGATTTTGACATTCCATCCTAAGTCAGCTAAGACTTGGGCAGATGCCTGGGCAAACTCGTCAGCTAAAAAGCGCGTATCGTAAGCAATCAGAACTGGTCTATCTTTTGTATAGGCTGTTTCCAAATAACTAGCGATCGCTCTTGTTACCTTCCGTACATTGGGAAAAGTGAAATCATCGGCGATAATACCTCGCCATCCATCAGTGCCAAATTTTATCTTGCTAGAATTGCTACCACTCATGTTTGCCACTTTCTCCCATATCTTGTGAACTCTATTAGGAAGCTTCCCGCAAAGCGTGCGTAGCTGCAAGCGTCTTCCACCGTATTATTTCTCACTGCTATTGAGCAATGTCAACCCCCGAACGACTTTTTGTTAGTTATCACCTCTGGTCTTTAGTTGCCCCAGCTATAGGGCAAGAACGTTGGCACTGCCAGATGAGACGGGGGTTTATCAAAGCGCGTCAAAATGAACCACAGGTTAAAGCACTATTGGCAAATGCTACTCCACCTCAGCGAATTGGGTTGCTGGCACAAAAAGGTGTTTATGAGTTTCATCATAATCGACATCTGTTGACGCGATCGGATGGAGTAGAGCAAGTTGCACAATTATTAAAATTAAATAACTCGGCTGTACAAGTGCAACAGCGAGTGCTACAAATTCTGAAAAAATATTATGAAGCACCGTTACTTTTAGGGAAACGGATTCTCCAACTAACTCGCGGTGACGAAGGTTTTCCCAAACCAATTTTCATTGAACAGGAAAATTATCGCTTCCGTTTATATGCAGCAATGGACTGCGTTTTTATTGAATCAGATGCTCAAACTTTACATATTGTAGATTTTAAAACTGGCAAATCTCATTTTGATAAAAGACAAGCATTAGTTTATTTATTAGCTGCTAGTTATCTTTATCCTGGTAGGGAAGCTGTCGCCTCATTTTATAATCTAGAACTTCGTCAAGCGTCAGAACTAATTCAACTTAAAAATAATGAATTAGAATCTTTAAAAATTGAGTTAGTGAAAATTGCTCAAAAACATCAATTAGACATCCAAAAATACCAGGAATCTGTTCAGAGTTTCAGCGAAATATTTCCCCCAAATCCAGGGAATCACTGCCGCTTTTGTCCCTTTCAATCTATTTGTGATTTTGCAAGTCAACCATCACACATTACAGGGGAATTAAAAATAGCATACGGAAAAACCAAAACCGTACAATATCCTAAATTGAAAACTTGATCAAGAAGTAGTATTGTAAATGTAAAATGTCCCTACATTTAGCCTATCAAAGTCCGGGGATATTTTACTGGGGGAATACTTGATATATAAGACTCATATTTGATTTTTGAATAGATACCTCGTGGGGTGTGTTAGCAACAGCGTAACGCACCCCCCAAAGCTTTCAGTGCGTTACGGCTTACGCCTCCTAACACACCCTACATATACTGAGATTTTTCGAGAAATCAAACCTGATTCTTGTATCAAGTATTCCTGTTGCTCTGATGACAGTTATCTGAAATTTACGTTATCGCTCATTAGATTTATCAATGTCTAATTCCTCACGACGAAGAGTATCTTGAGCTTCAACGTTGTCCTGTTCAACTACTTTCTTAACTTTCACTTCCTCTCGCAAAACTGCTTCCTTGTGAATATCAGGGTTTTCTTCATAAATACCCATGCGAGTAACTTCGCCTTCACGGAAGTCAGGTTCAGCAGAAGATACAGTTCTAGCACCCCCTTCTGGAGTAGTGCGTTCAATCACTACGCGTTCTTTTTCAACTGGTACAGAAACTCTTGCTGTTTCACTTGCTACGTGCTTACCAACAGATACTTCTCCTGTTTTCACACGAGATTTATTGGCCACTAAACGTTCTTCGTATAGTTTCAGGTTTTGGTGATCCTGCTCATTCATATCGTAAAGATTTGGCTCATGTTCATACCTATATGTATTACGATCATGAGCAACTGACGATTGGCGATCGCTAGATACTGGAGGAGCATTTACAGGTGTTGATGTTTCTAAAGGTGTTTGTGCTAATGGAGTACGATAAACTCCACGCACCCGTTCCTCATAGTTGTAATCAATCTGCTCCAAATCATTAAAATCTGGTAAATTTTCTACTTGCTCCTTCGTCAGTCCCTTAGCATATACACACCGATTATTGTAGTCAATTCTGGAACGCCCAATTGGTAACAATACTTGTCTACCAAAGAACCAAAAACCTGTATCAACTACTAAATAGCGGAAACGACCTGAATCATCTAGTAAAATGTATTTGACAGTGCCAACTTTATCATTATTGATGTCCGAATAAACATCAAAATTTTTGATGTCATAGTTATCAAGATCAGCATCTCGATAGTTGGCAGCAAACTCTTCAAGTTTGTATAAAGCCATTTTTTATTCCTCCAAATGCTATACTTACAATGCTAAAAATTTATTTTTTTATGCCGTATTCCTGAAGAGAGATTTAATAACGAATCGTTTCAAGTCAACTTTGAATGTTACTTAGACTCTAAACTATTTTTTAAGTTACTATCTAAGTTGTCTATTTCACAGAAAGCAAGTGAGCTGCTGACATTAACAGTCAGCTAGCTCTAAATATACTCTTAACCAAAAACTATGTACTGAACTAATGAATTTCGCATTTATTGAACGTTTTGGTTGTTAATAGGAGCGCGGACAATATACTGATTTACAGGTAAATTATCTGCAAGTGGTTCTATTTTATTTTGAGCGGCCAAAGTTTGATAAACTAAACCGGCAATTTCCCCTCTAGTTGCAGGTTTAGTGGGATTAAGAACATTGGAATTTGGATAGTTGACCACTATATTTTCCTTGGTGGCTGCTACTACGCTTCCAGTAGCATATTGTGGAATCTCATTAGCATCGGTGTAAGTTTTATTAAGAATCAATGATGCAGGATCTTTAAGATTCGCCGCCTGTTCCTCAGTTGTTGAAGGAGTCGCAACATTAGCTGGAGCAGCCTGGGCTTGTGGTACTAATAAAGGCTGCATCAAACTAGTAATTGCTAATGGTAAGAAAATAGGTCTTTTTGTGACTCTGCGTGTGCTTTGTGGAGGAACTATCCTTTGTGGTGTAACAGTAGGTTCAGTAGCTGCTGATGTACCAGCAGTTAAATTTAAACCTTTATCCAAGGCAACTATAGCCTCAACCTTAGAAACGGGTTGATTGGGACGAAAATAACCGCCAGGTAAGCCCGACATAAATCCTTGTTGATAGGCTTCTTCAATGGGACGAACAGCCCAATAGTTAGCAGGAATATCTTTATATACAGCACCACTTTCGATCTGACGAATTGGTGGCTGATCAAAAGCTTTACGAATGATAGCGGCAAACTCATCCCGTTGCACTGGTTGTTCTGGTCGAAATGTACCATCAGGATACCCAACCACAATATTTCTTGCAGCCAAACCCCGAATAAATGGCTGCGCCCAGTAACTAGATTGAACGTCACTAAAGGTAGTTACAGGGGAAGGTTGGGCATAAGTTTCTAATGCACCAACTGCAAGCACTGTCAAATTTAGAGCTAGTAAAGATATACCTGCTGATGCTAACTCCATTAAGCGAGTCATTATGTATACCTCCTAATTTTTTAAAATTTATTGTTCTAATAATTCCATTATTATTAATAAATAGAGGCTTTTTTATAGACTCATGCTTTTCACAAGACAAATTACTACCAAAGTGTGAGACTACCTTATTTCTTTAGGTGTAAATAACCCATTCTTGTAAAGGATAAATCTTACTTTCTTTATCTTTGTTCTCTATGGAATGCTGGCTTTGAGCTTGCTTAACCAGAAGTTAAGCGTAGCGTCTGTCTACAACACGCTACGCCAAAATTTTGAATTGTGAATTGCGATTACATCTTACCGTGCTGCATTACTTCTTGCAGATGACGACGGATTTCTTGTGCTTGCTCAATTTCTGATTGACGCAACTTTTGAAATAAATCTACGCAAGGTTGGGAGTTAACAGCTTTTGCATCTTTGATATAAGTTTCATACGCTCTCACTGCTTCGGCCTTGTTATGTAATACGGTAAGAAAGTCATATTCTAAGTTGCTAATAGGTTCTTGAGAATGTCCGTTACCTTGAGTCATTAATTTACCCTCCTGTTAGGCTTTTCATTAATTTCTACTCATCTTTACGGAGTTATTCATCCACCCAAAAGCGTAGAAAAAAGTACAAGGATTGCTGAGGCGATCGCTTTTGGTGATGGTACAAAGCGATCGCCTTTTTACAACTCAGGTATATCAGCAGATTTAGTCAGAATAAACAAACTACCATCGCCGCCACGTCCAATTCTTAAGGTTTCATCTAAATAAGTAATGTCAAGGGTGGCAATTCTACCTTGAGGATTATTAGCTGGAACAACCTTAAATGGATTGAGTAGTGGTGTATCAATCCCCAAAATTTTCTCAATCGCTAAATAACGTTTGTCAAAATAGACATTGATACGTTTATTCGGTACTGGTGATACATCTTCAATAGCAGGTTCAAAACTAGCTGTCACTTTTACATATCCTGATAGTAGCCCCAGTGAATGTTTGACAAAAGCTAAGTTAAAAAATTGTTTATTGGTAATATCAATTGCTTGGTAAACTTTACCTACCTGTAATCCTAATGGTAAGGAAGCTAAAGCACGTATTTCTCTAGCAGTCGAGTATTTTAATAGCCAAGCTCCCTCTAGCAAAGCAGTAGCAGAGACAAGAGGATGAGGATGAGGGTTGCAGTTTTCTAATTCCGCCGTCAATTGTGCAATTTCTGCAACTAAGGTTTTGTTTAGCTGCAAATTGGTAATAGGATATCCGTCATTTTTGCTTTGGATATCCTTCAGCTTGGTTTGTAATTGTTCCTTTAATAAAATTTGGTTATTCAAGGTTTAATTATCTTCCTTCATGGTGCTTATAGCTTTTATTAAGCCCTATCTCGTTACAGGATGGGATTAAATTTTTGAGGAAAGTGACTTATTATGAGAAGGAATGTAATCGTCTCAATGACTTGCTAATATCTAGAGATAGCCAGTTTAGAACATAATTGATCCGAAACCAAACTAAAATAAATCAAATTGCACTGTCCTAGGGAGTTTCCAGTTGTGCAGCCGGATTTGATAGGGTTGGAAATTAGCAAGGGTGAACTGAGACGGTTGAGTGGGGTATCTCCCGATACAGTTCTACGACCTGTCATAATCGCAGATCGCGAACAGCGATTAAAATTTTGGAAAAGGGAGATACTAAAATCCCTGGAGTTAGCCTTAATTATTATTGCCTGGATTTATGGCTTAATTATTCTTTTAACTGGTTCTGCGATTACTTGGGGAATCATTCTGCTGATTGTAGTACCGATCGCGGTGTTATTGGGGCGATCGCTCTGGCGGTGGTTCAAAACTCCTAAAACCCTGAGAAAACTTTTAGATGCAGTTGATCAATATCACTCTTTGATTGTGGCGGTGGATGTCAATGATCAGTTGGCAGTCTCAGGAGAATTAGATGATAGCCTCAATGATAGAGATAAGGTTATCACTGCTCTACAACTGCTGCGCGAAGATTTAGTCCGGGCTTTAACAAGCGATCGCCTTTTGCGGGATAATAAAACACTGCTTGCAGATAATCAAGACTTATCTGTCAATAATTTCACCAATATCCAAGCTTTACAAGCCAACACTGAGGCTAGCGAATACACCCTAATTTTCAATCAAGCATTGCAGATTGCCTTGGATGTGCAAGCACAAAGAACAGGTGACAGGTGACAGGTGACAGGTGATAGGTGACAGGGAGCAGGGGAAGAAAAACTAATGACTAATTTTGAATTCCATGAGTAACAAACCCAAAATAATCGTCTTAGATGATGATCCTACCGGTTCTCAAACAGTCCATAGCTGTTTGCTGCTAATGCGTTGGGATGTGGAAACTTTACGTCTGGGGTTACGGGATGATTCGCCGATTTTCTTTGTCCTGACAAATACTCGATCCTTACCTCCAGAGTCAGCTACATCGGTAACAAAGGAAGTATGTCAAAACTTAAAGGTGGCTTTAGCGGCTGAGGGTGTGACTGATTTTCTGGTGGTGAGTCGTTCTGATTCCACCTTGCGGGGACATTATCCCATTGAAACAGATGCGATCGCCCAAGAACTAGGTTCATTCGACGCACATTTTCTTGTACCAGCTTTCTTTGTTGGTGAAACACCTCTGACAGAAGGGGGACGCATTACCCGTGACAGTCTGCATTACCTCATTATCGATGGTGTACCTACCCCCGTTCACGAAACTGAGTTTGCCCGTGATTCAGTTTTCGGCTACCATCACAGCTACTTACCGAAGTATGTCGCAGAAAAAACCAAAGGACGCATTCCAGAATCAGCAGTAGAAAGGTTTGTACTGGCTGATATTCGTGCTGGGAGCTTAGAACGCTTACTTAAACTCACAGGTAATCAGTGCTGTGTCGTCGATGGTGAAACTCAAGCGAATCTCAATCGCTTTGCTGTAGATATATTAGCCGCCGCCAGTCAAGGTAAACGCTTTCTATTCCGTAGTGCAGCCAGTATCTTAACAGCTTTAGCGGATTTACCTCCCCAACCCATCGCCGCCGAAAACATGGCTGAGTACGTGCGTGAAGGTAAACCCGGTGCAGTGATTGTAGGTTCTCATGTCAAAAAGACTACGCAGCAACTAGAATCGTTGTTAAAAGTAGCGGGAACTGTGGGAATTGAGGTAAATGTATCACGGTTACTAGATGAACAAACAGACGCAGCTGCTACACTCCTCAGTGAGATTCTCGATACAATACATCAATTACACAATTCAGGTAAAACCCCAGTAGTTTATACCAGTCGTCAGGAACTCACATTTGCTAATGTCACCACCCGATTACAATTTGGGATTAAAGTTTCCCAATTATTAATGGATATTGTCCAAGGCTTACCCTCTGATATTGGCTTTCTGATTAGCAAAGGTGGGATTACTTCCAATGATGTCTTGAGTACAGGCTTGGAATTAAGATCAGCCCGATTACTAGGTCAAATTTTAGCAGGGTGTTCAATGGTAATTACCCCAGCCGATCATCCCCAGTTTCCCAACTTACCAGTAGTTCTATTTCCCGGTAATGTAGGAAATGCTGACGCTTTGGGGACAGTTTACAAAAGATTAACTAAAAATACTTAAGTAAAAACGTTGCTGTATTTTGCAACTAGTCTAATATTGGTAGTTATACCATTTCCTACGGAGGTGTAAGCCTAGCAGTAGGGTATTACGAATTACCGGGTGTATTTGTTTAATTTTGGCTGAAGCTGCATGAGTTCTGATTCTCCTATCCCCAATTTAGAGCAAAATTCTGCACTATCTGATGCAGAATTTACTGCCAAGAGTACCGCTCATAATGTAAATGCTGCCAATTTGCAGGAAGAATCTAATTCCATTATTCCTGATGCCGAGCTAGATTCTGTGCTTCTCTATCTCAAGTCCAATTCTGGTGATGGCGAACATCAGGCTGCAAGCCTAGATGAACAGCCAAATTCTACTCCTAGTGATGTAGAATCAAGTGCTGCCAAAACAGAAAATGTCGAGTCTAATTTAGATTTATTGAATCTTGATGGTACTGATTTCGTCGAGAATCAAGTCAAAAATGATATTCAAGTCCACTTCAAGACGGAAGAGGGGAGACTGTTAGTAATTTTACCGACAGAATTACAAGTACCTGCCACAGAGTTTGCTTGGTCTGATATTTGGCAGCAATTAAAATTTCGCTTGATGGCAGGCGATCGCCTGCGTACACCAAATACAGACGTGCATCTAATTGCACATGATCGCCTGTTGGATACGAGACAACTACAACAACTCGCTGAAACCTTTGGTGAGGTGCAACTGCAACTCAAGTCTGTAGCAACTAGTCGGCGACAAACAGCGATCGCAGCAGTCACATCGGGTTATTCTGTAGAACAATTACAGCCAGAAACTATCCTCTCTTCAGAACCGAAAGCAACTGCTACACCCCAAGCTGATGCCCTATATCTGGAAATGACAATCCGTTCTGGGATGGAAATTCGTCACCCCGGTACAGTAATTTTATTGGGAGATATCAATCCTGGTGGTATGGTATTGGCAGATGGAGATATCATCGTCTGGGGTCGTCTCCGGGGTATTGCCCATGCTGGGGCATCTGGCAATAGTGAGTGTCTAATTATGGCACTGCATATGGAACCAACCCAGCTGCGAATTGCTGATGCTGTAGCTAGGTCGCCGGAAAAATTACCGACGCAATTTTTTCCAGAAGTGGCACACATCACCTCTAGAGGAATTCGCATCGTCAGAGCTAATGATTTTTCCAGAAACCTTTTAAATAGGATCAATCAAGCACCATAAATACATTTAATATAATTCTTTAACCCTCATCCAGCACACTTGTATCATGACTCGTATCATTGTCATTACCTCCGGTAAAGGAGGTGTGGGTAAAACTACAGTTTCGGCAAATCTGGGCATGGCTATAGCCAAAATGGGTCGTCAAGTTGCCCTAGTAGATGCAGATTTTGGTCTACGAAATTTGGATTTGCTGTTAGGTCTAGAAAACCGCATTGTCTACACAGCAGTAGAAGTTCTGTCTAGAGATTGCCGTTTAGAACAAGCATTAGTCAAAGATAAGCGTCAACCAAACCTGGTACTTTTACCAGCAGCCCAAAACCGTACCAAAGATGCTGTCACACCAGAACAGATGAAGTTATTGGTGAATGCACTGGCGCAAAAGTATCAATATGTGGTCATTGATAGTCCGGCTGGGATTGAAAATGGTTTTAAAAATGCGATCGCTCCAGCCAAAGAAGCCCTCATTGTCACCACACCAGAAATTTCTGCTGTGCGCGATGCTGACCGCGTAGTTGGGTTATTAGAAGCTCAAGGTATTAAACGCGTTCACCTGATCATCAACCGCATCAGACCAGCAATGGTCAGGGCAAATGATATGATGTCCGTGCAGGATGTCCAAGAACTGCTAGCGATACCCTTAATTGGAGTGATCCCTGATGATGAGCGTGTGATTGTCTCCACCAATCGCGGCGAACCTTTAGTATTAGGGGATACCCCCTCCCTAGCTGCTGTAGCCTTTGAGAACATTGCTCGGAGATTGGAAGGAGAAACAGTCGAATTTCTCGACCTTGACGCACCTCCAGAGAACATATTCAGTCGTCTACGAAAGTTGTTACGTACTAAAATCGTTTAACTAATTCTCCAGTCTCCGCACACCTACAAGCAATGATCCTCGAATTAATAGATAAGCTGTTTTCCCGCACTCCTGATACCAGTCGCTCTCAAGTCAAACGCCGTCTGCAATTGGTAATCGCCCACGATCGCGCTGATTTAGATCCTCAAACTCTAGAAAAAATGCGGCAAGAAATTTTAGAAATAGTCTGTCGTTATGTAGAAGTAGATACAGATGCCCTAGAATTTGCCCTCGAAAGCAATCAACGCACCACAGCTTTAATTGCTAATTTACCCATCCGGCGAGTTAAAGAAGCTATACCCGAATTGGAAAGGAGTGAAACGCCTTAGATGAGTAATGAGTAGTGAGTAGTGAGTAGTGAGTGATGTTAGAGTTAGCCGATCTTTGAACACCCTGCTGAGTTCAGACAGAGTTTCATGGCATCCTTAGTACGATTTATTACATAAGTTTCCAGCCTAGAAATAGAGGCTAGAAAAGATAGATTCCCATCCCATTATTATGTAATTTATTACATTTATATCTACCTGATAAAAATGCTTTTTGAATCAGAACTCAGCACTCAGCACTCATTACTCAGCACTCATTACTCAGAACTCATTACTCAGAACTCATTACTCAGCACTCATTACTCAGCACTCATTACTCAGAACTCATTACTCAGCACTATCTCCTAACGAGATGCAACTTGTGGCCCTGCCCAAATTTCTGTCAGCTTGTCACCAAAAGTTACAGGCTGATCGGCATCTGTAGTAGATCCAGTTTTACCGTCAACAGCTACTTTCACCAAAGGCCAGTTTTCTTCCCCCATTTCCCCAGCACGGAACAGGACATGATCGGGTTCGTTTTTACTCCAGCCTAACAACACAGCAATTTTTTCATGCTCATCTTCATTTTGCGCTGGAGCAACTGTGTTGGTTTGGTTTTTCTGCCGATCCCAAATTACTGCCTGATCTGTAGAATCGCCTGTATTGAAAACCCCTTCAAACCTACGTGCTAAGAAGCGATCGCTTTTTTCTGACCAACTAACAGGCACTAATACCCCTATTTTTCCATCTGTACTAACTTGATCTGCTGATTCTGCCTGCTGGGTATTTACTAGTGGGTCGTGTAAGGTGGTTGTAGAAGCCATCACCCGTAATCTCTTGGTTTCTCTCTCTTCTACAAACAAAACACTAGTAACTTTCGTGTTGTACATTTCGGGTTTAACTTCGATCTGTACTCTGCTATAAACCGCAAACTTACCATCAGGAGATACTACAGGGACACTGCGGTAATGGCGCACGCCAGTCATACCTTTAGAACCAATAGCTTCCTGAGTGCTGACAATCCATTTCCAGGGAATCGGATGAGGACTACCTATGGGATCAGTTGGCAGTTCTGAAGTGTCTTCAGGTTGTGGCTGAGTCACAGGTGTGTCTTCCGCAGCATCCGGTGAAGGTACTGGCAGAGTAGGTAGAGGTTGAACTGCTGCCAATAAGTTATTATCAGACGTCTCCCTCAAGAGAGTAGCAATTTTTTTGGTTCGTTTGGTAGTGACTGATGGTGCAAGTTCTACAGATGCCAATGAATCAACACCAGCACTCTCACTACTAAAATCAGAATATTGTTTAGCTAATAAAGATTCAGAAATATTTTCTGCTGGTAATATTGGCGGCGCAATTGCTAGTGGTGTAATCTCCTGTTCTCTGGTGTTGGAGTCTATGGGGGCTACTGTTAATACTTCAGCTAACTCTGATTCACTAATAGCAGCTTTGTCCTGGGATACGGTGTCAGACTCTCCAGTTTCAGCCGTAATTTTTGCTACTACTTTCGATGGTCTTGCTGAACTAGAGTGACCTGAAGCAGCAACCAACGGAGCAATTAGTATAACAACAACAAAATAATTGAAAAATGGTTGCACTCGGAACCATCCTGACAGCAAGAGGGGTTTAAGCATGGGTGGACTCTCCAGAGGGGCGGTTGCTGTGTAAGGAGCAATATCTATCTGACAAAAAAGCAGGTCTTGATTACAGGTATAACAACAAACTTCAGGGTTTAGCGAATATCAAGACACAATTTCTATAAATTTGGAGATGTTTACTTATATCAAGCTTCATAATTTACTTTTTGTTATTCAAACTAAGGGATTTTCCTGAAACCTTGCCAACAAAAAATACCAGCAGGTTAACTACTAAGCTACTGCTTAAAATCAAATTTTTTTGTCGGCACTTAAGACCAAAAACAGACAAAAGCTATTTTTGCCCAAAGATGAATAAAAATATATGTCGGACTAAAGACATCAATAGCCCAAAGGTAGATCATCTATAAACTAAACTGTTGGGGTTAGGGTAACAACAGAGTTAGCCAGAGAAGGCTATTCTGTTTAACACTTGCTACAACAGTACAGACCCCGATAGCGGTTTGAGTGAAGCGTTACTTCAAAATTAGATAAAGCTGACGCACAACATATAATACTCGAAAAACACAATTAACATCTACCCTAGGGCAGAAATTCTGATTGCGTCTCTCACAATCGCGATAATACTGAGCTTTAGAGCAAAGCAACTACACTTTTTTGAGGCTAAACAGGTCTAATATTTCCTAAGAGCTATTTGGTAGACGTAGCCAAATTGTGAACTCTATTAGCTACAGATGCAGTTAACATCCACTTTTCGGCTAGGAAACTCAATTATAAGTGTATCAAGAAAATTTGGATTTTGTCATGGGTAATACAGTTATTCATGATTGTACACACTTTAGGCTGAACACTTTACTATTGACTAGTGACTATCGCCTAATTCATGAAAATTGTATTTTTTGGGACACCCCAATTTGCTGTTCCCACTCTCGCAAAATTATTGCATCACCCACAATTGCAAGTTTTGGCAGTTGTTACCCAACCAGATAAACGCCGAGAACGAGGCAATAAACTGACACCTTCACCCGTAAAAGTCTTTGCTAGCAACCATAACATCCCGGTATGGCAACCGCAACGAGTCAAAAAAAGTGCTGAAACTTTAACAAAACTCCAGCAACTAGATGCAGATGTGTTTGTTGTAGTTGCCTATGGACAAATTTTGTCGCAGAAAATTTTGGATATGCCAAAATTCGGGTGTGTGAATGTGCATGGCTCGATTCTGCCCCAATATCGGGGTGCTGCACCTATTCAATGGTGTTTATACAATGGTGATCCAGAAACCGGCATCACAACCATGTTAATGGATGCAGGTATGGATACTGGCGCAATGCTACTCAAAGCAACTACACCCATTGGCTTGTTAGATAATGCTGACGATGTAGCCCGCAGGCTATCTGAAATTGGTGGTGATTTATTAATAGAAACCTTATTCAAACTAAAAAGCCAGGAAATTCAACCAATCCCACAAAATGATAGCACAGCAACTTATGCCTCTTTAATTCAAAAACAAGATTATGCCTTAGATTGGTCAAAGAGCGCGATGCAACTGCATAACCAAATCAGAGGATTTTACCCCAATTGCACAGCTACCTTTCGTGACCAAACTCTGAAAATTACAGCTACCCTTTCCCTTGACGTTGCTTACAGAGACGAACTACCACCAGAAATGCAAAAAGTATTTCAAAAATTACCTGATTTAGCGAATATATCGGGATCAGGTAGTCCAGGGGAGATAGTAAGCATCGCCAAAGGAATTGGCGCAGTCGCTCAAACTGGTGAAGGTCTGCTACTGTTACGAGAAGTGCAACTAGCTGGCAAACGTCCCCAATCAGGATGGGATTTCGTTAATGGTACGCGCTTAACTGTAGGAGAAGTATTAGGTAATGGCAGTTAGGATGTGTGGAGTTAAAGGAGATTTACAGGTGATCATCGCCTAGATTGCGATCGGCACTCACAACTCACTGTTCATAAAAACGGCAAGATTCGCAAGGTCCATCAGGATTTACGGCACAGCGAATAATTTCTGAATTGGCATTATATCTACAGGTAGCATCCCCAACTACCCAACGCCCTGCTATGAGAGTTTTTTCTGTTGGTCTTTGAGCAGACTGTACATAGAGGGCAATATTATGCAAGCGATAACGTCCTGATTTTAATTGATATCTATGGCGGCGTTCTAAAACTGCGTAGGTTTTACCTTCCAAGTCGAGATAGTTTCCGGGTTGAGGTGTCCAGTCTAGTTGGACTTTACCGAGAGAACAACGTGGATGGGTCAGAATGACCTCAGTTGGTAAAGAGTCTGGCTCCATAAGTTTATGTGATGTGATTTACATGATAAAAATAGTATCGCAGCAGCCTACCCGGAGTTACTTGATTCAGATTATAGTTAGCGGCGGCCTACATTTCTTCTCAGGTTGGGTCTAGCGATCGCAACTAATCCAACGACTCAATGGGTTATACCGTCAAGGCAAGTGTGAAATATTGACTGTAGACTTTCAGTTGGAAAAGCAGAGTTAGTTGTTCACAATGCAGAATCTTATCAGGAACTTTTAGATGCTGCTGAGTTAGTAGCAATTATCAAGGGGATTAAACTTGCTTTGGAACAGATACCGGCAGAGAAAGGGAAAAAGCAGAAGATTTTTTTTATAAACTCTTTGATAAATTAGACAGTTACCAATGAATCTACTATAGTAGCTTTACTGAGAATTAAGGGTCAGTAACTTACCCAAATGTATTGAATAGTCACACTTAATTATTTCACAAATAATTAAGTACAATTTCGGTTTTTAATTTAACCAAAAATTATATATTTTATCTTTATGTAGCTCAATAAAGCTGCATCAAACACAAAGAATAAATACAAAAGACAAAACTATTTTCGCTCATTGAAATTTGGCTCGATTGTCAGTCCTTGAGTATTTTGATCATATAAATTTTAAGCCTGTCAACGACTACAAATTTTCCTGGACTATATAGCACGATATTTATTTTGATATCGCGCCCTAAAAGCCTTGTTTAAAAGTCAGAAATTGATTGTTTATTAATTAAATAAACGCGGTGCTATGCCTACTTTAACTACCAATGAACTGAAGTCCGAAATTTGGCAGTTGTTGCGAGAATATCAACTATCTCGCTCAGAAACTGTTCGCAATCAACTGGTAAAACTCAATTTTGGTCTGGTGAGAAAAGAAGCTCACTACTGGATAAATCAATGCCATGAAAACTATGATGATTTAGTTCAGGTTGGTTGCTTGGGTTTAATTCGAGCGATTGAAAGATTTGAACTGACCAAAGGTCATGCTTTTAGTTCCTTTGCCATTCCCTATATTCGGGGTGAAATCCAACACTATCTTCGAGATAAAGGTGTGACAGTCAGGATTCCTAGACGCTACTTAGCACTGCAACAACGGGCAATAGGGGTTTCTCGTTCTTTGCGAGTCAAATACAATCGCCAACCTACTGACTCGGAATTAGCAGCAGCACTAGAAATTTCTCCCAACGAATGGCAAGAAATCAAATTAGCTTGGGTAAACCGTGCGCCTTTGAGTTTAGATGTTCCAGTACAAGATGGTGAAGAAGGATCTACTAGTCTGGGAGAGTTAGTTCCAGATCACCACTACCGCAGTTTTCAACTAGCACAAGAAGATCAGATTCGCTTACAACAAGCATTATTTCAGTTAGAACAACGCACCCGTGAAGTCTTAGAGTGTGTCTTTCTACAAGATTTGACACAAAAACAAGTAGCAGAACACTTGGGGATTAGCGTAGTTACTGTTTCTCGCAGGGTCAAGAAAGGATTGGATTTGTTAAAACATCTGATGTGTACGGCAGAAGATTAAGTTCTCATCAAGTCAACAGTATTTATCCTGAGATTTTAGTGCTAAAAATAACTCCTAAAATGTAAAAAATTAGGTTATAAAGAGAACAACACTTTGCTAGAAATATCAGCAGAGTGGGTTTCGATCAATCATTTCCTATAGCGGTTGAGAACGGCTAATGGGCAGAACATCAAAAATCGTAATTGCAGCTATTCTGACTGTAGCGATCGCTGGATGCGCTTCAGAAGATACACAACAAGCTGTTAATCCTATCCCCAGTGCAACACCTGTTGCCAAATCACCAGCAGCAGCGCAATCTTTTAATAATCCTGTAGTGTCTGGTCAGCAAACAACAAAGCCGACAGGGGCAGCCTCCAACTTAATTCAACCTACCAATGCTACAGAACGGATAATTTTAGTTTCCAAAGGGCGGATTGACCCATTTGCCCAAATTGTCGGGCAACCAGTCCCCGAAATGTCACAAACTATCACCGCTAAACCAGTTCCTTCTTTACCCCCTTTACCCAATGCGACTAAACCGCAGAAGGGAAATACCAGCACCAATAAAACTACTTCGACTCAAAACAATTTAGCGCGGGTAGCAAAGCCACCTAGCTTAACTCCTGTCTTACCTAAAGTTTTACCGCAGGTAGTTCCTAATCCCACCTTAGTTTCAGTTTTACCGCCGCCAGCACAGCCTGATTTAGCAAAAGCTGTGATGGTGACAGGGGTTGTCATTATTGGTAAAGCACCCCAAGCAATTATCAAAATACCCAATGAATTAACAAGTCGTTATGTGGAAGCGGGACAACGACTGGCAAATGGTGTTTTGGTGAAACGAATTGAAATGAATGAAGGTTCTAATCCGATTGTAATTCTGGAACAATACGGTATAGAGGTTGCCAGAACGGTAGGTGAAGTACCAACAGGTACAACACCTGCGACAACAAATTCTGTTTCTGTGACAACACCTACCTCAAATACTGATAGTGTTGGAGTTTCATAAGGATGGAGACTAAAGAAAAAATTGAGTTTGCTGGTTTACCATTAGCAGTATATCGAGAGTTAGCAGCCCATCTGTGTCAAGTTGCAGGGGTAGAGGTGGATTTAATCCCCCAGACTTCTCAGCAGTTTGACTACCATCAAAGTCAAATTGCTGGCTTGTATATTTCTTGGACAGCAAACTCTAATGTTGAGAGTCGGCAACGTGTGCAGCAAATATTGGCTTACTACCAAAAACAGTATAGTATTTGACGTTTTGAGTAAATCTTGAAGTCTAGCTATATTTGGTATTGATCAGGATGAGTGGAATCTACTCTATCCTGATGTTGTGTTGGGTGGGAGTTGCCTGAACCCAACTTAAATTATTTATAAGAAAGTATCACTATCTGAATCAAAAAATTACATTACAGTGATGCAATTACAGATTGCTGAGGTAAACTTGCTAGCAATATAATGCAAAAAATTTCTCAGATGCTCTTCGGTCTGGGCATCACTTACAATGGAACACTGGCAATTTCTGATTCAGAAACAGGGCGATCGCTCCTGGCAATCTCTAGAATCGCCAAGCACAGAGATTCTTGAAGGTCGGTATAGGGTTTTGGCTCTGTCACAACTTCCTCATACGGATATAGAAGTACGCGTCATTCACTTTTCCCACCAGGAAACACCACCAAAACGACGCATTCAGAAGCGGTTACGTCGTACTAACTCGGACGGCTTAATGGCGGTTATTCCTTTTACCTACCTCAAACCGGGGATTTGGGAGTTGCGCTGTTCCGGGGATTTGATGTCGGATATGTTAGGACAATCCTGGCAATATGGTGTTTATTTACAAGTATTATCCCAGGAAGTACACGAGCGGGGTGTTTATACAGAGCCGGGATCATTTCATGATCCATCTGAGAGTAGTTTGGTATCTCATGAGTTTACAGAACTAGCTATTGCTCCCCAGAGTCAAATTTTAGCTACATCTCTAGATCAAGAAGCATTGATAGATGAACCTGCTAACCCAGTTTGGGTGAAAGGTGAAACAGCCGAGCAGATTTTACAAAATTTAATTGATTTAGCTTTACCCACCTCTGACCCCTTGATCGCAGAGGAAAAAGTTGAGGAATCTCCACCACAAAAGTCACAATGTCCTCTAGTTTTGACCTTAGATCGGGAAACTTATATTACTCGTTGGGGACACGTACTCACCATTCACGGGAATGTGGAGTTACAAGCAAATAACCAGGTAGATGAAAATTTAAAGCCAGAAAATTTCTATGATTTGGAGTTGAAGATTGAATTGCGATCGCCTCAAAGCTTGGAAGTTTTGACCCAGATACGGCAATCTTTAGGAGATCAAGCACTACCTTTTACTCTCCGTTCTGCAATTGATATTCCGGCTGAGTGTGAATCAAAGCTAATTTTGGCAGATATTAATTTGTATGGCTCTGTCTCGAATGCTGGGGAAGTAACACTGTTAGCGAGCCAGTCCTTCACAATTACAGCAGATGTCACACAATTGTTGGCAGTTACGACAACAACCCAATCTAGTTATGAAACTAGCACCCCACCCATATCAACGGTTGAACCATCAATAAGCCTTGATTTGGAATTATTCAATTTGGTGAAAACTCCTTCAACTGCGCCATCTCAGCTAACCTATCTAGTTCCAAATATCTCCCTACCAGGATCAATGGAACTGCTATCAATCAAGAAACCTGTTGATTCTCGTGGGTTACAATTACCGAAATTGCCTGAGAATCAAACTGATGCGATTACTTTAGATAGGGCGCAGCCCATTGCTAGTCAGCACACAATAGCAGAAGCTAATCTAGAAACCCCTGTGATCACACAGGATGAAATTACAGTTCCCATGACTCCTGCTCCCATTAACTTGGAGCAATTGGTGATTAAAAATCGGCGATCGCGGATGCTGGGCAGTAGTTTTCCCTACCTAAAACGCCTACAACCAGCTGCTACTGAAACTGAAGCAGTGAATAGCGAAATTACCGAGACTTTAAATATTCAATCTGCTGAGATATTACCAGAAATAGATTTACAAATAGCGGAAAATACTGAAGAATATGAGAATGATCAGGCTCAATTTACGGATGATTTCCTAGGCGAATCGGAAGTTATCCCAACTCCAGAATTAATCCCTGCTGCTAACCCTGAACAAGAAACTCTGGCAACCTCGGAATCAAGTGATGATTTAGTCCAGGAAACTCCTAATTTACCACCTTCCTACTCATCGCCTCTGATCAGAAAATGGATGCAGAGCCAAGGCTATACCTTGCCTGAAGCCACAGAAATGCAATATTCAGACCCAGAGGTGTTAGAGCATCAGATCACAGTTGAGAAACTACCTGTGCCTACTGTGAGTGATGAAGCTACAACGTTGGAAGTGAGTGGAGATGTAGCAACAGCAATCACAGAGACTGATACTTTTGGTGATGAGGCTACAACTTTGGCAGTAAGGGCAGATGTAGCCGCAGCTATTACAGAAACAGAGGCTTTAGGAGTAGAGGAGATAGAAAATCAAGAATATGAACCAGAATCCACGACAACAATTTCTGCACCACAACTATCACCTGCGGAGGAAATCGAGACAACTCTAGCTTGGTTAGCCCAAGAAATTGTTGTAGATGATATATTTACTGAGGAAGAGGTGGATTTAAGCAAAAGCTATGTTTCTCAAGTAGAGAATCCATCAATGACCAGTTTATCTATTTTTACGTCCCTGAGTGAAGAACCCATCGAACCTTTGCCAATTCCTCAACTGCACGTACCTGAAGGTGAACTGATTGCTGGTAATTCTATCAGGGTGCGCGTGGAACTACCTAAAGTGCCACCACAGGTTGTGGCTAAGTTATGGGTGGAAGATTGTCAAACGCGCTGGTTGCTAGATGGCCCTCACTTGCTGACAGAATTATTACCTAATTCCTCCGGGGGAATGGAAGTGATGATTCCCTTGAATATTCCTTTTGGCTGCTTAGAAATTCGCATAGAGGCGATCGCGTTAAACAGGGCTACTCAACAAGAAAGTCACAAAGTTACCGTATTTCGGACTGTAATTCCTCCAGACTTGCCAAATTTACAACTAGACGAATTATTTGGTCTTTGATCACTCCCTGAATGAATCTGTGTTAAAAATCTTGAGAATTTAAAAAAATCGGGTTGAATTTGCAGTAAGCTCGTCTTGAATTGTAGTGTAACTTAACAGGAATCTTTACTATGGCAGCTTCATTTTTGCCCTCTATCTTTGTTCCTCTGACTGGTTTAGTTTTTCCAGCAGTAGCAATGGCGTTCATGATGTTATACATTGAACGCGATGATATTGGTTAATTAACTTGATTGGTTGACTAATCAATAATTAAAAAACCGCCTGTCTTTTTGAGATAGGCGGCTTTTTGATGACAATTTTTAAACAAGTGCTAGATCAATTGGTTCAATTTCCAATTACATCGAAGAACCGATTCCAGCGTAGGCCCCATAAAAGAAAATACCTACAACAGTGATTACACCTAAACCTGCGATCGTAGCGACGACCCACAGGGGAATTCTCCCAGTTCCAGCAGACACAGATTTTCCTCCTCTCTTAATAAAAAATCAACACAGGTTCAATAAACCCAGATTCAAAACCAGAGTTCCAGTTAGTTAAAGAAGTAACTGGAAAACAGAATCCCTAGAACGAAAATTAGTAGTAGTCCCAGGTACAGAGAAGTCCGGTTCAGTTCTACCGGCTGATTATTAGGGTTGGGCGTTTTTTCCATGATTTACCGTTGAATAAATTGCATTGAGGCGATCGCGCCCAAAAAGAATACGGTAGGCACAGCTAATGTATGCACTGCAAGCCATCTAACCGTAAAAATAGGATAGGTAACTGGTTGGTTGATGTTATTGCCGCTAGTCATGATTTCAAACTAATTTCCAATAAGTTGTTCAACTTGCTTTTTCGCGTCAAAACGATTGTTCACGATTGGCACTTCTTGCCGTGCTTGCGTGAAATACTCATTAGGGCGAGGAGTGCCAAACACATCATAAGCCAGCCCGGTGCTGACAAATAGCCAACCGGCAATAAATAATGCTGGAATGGTGATGCTGTGGATTACCCAGTAACGAATACTGGTAACAATATCGGAAAACGGACGTTCTCCAGTAGTCCCTGACATTTAGATACCCACCTTTACAAAAATGTTATTGAGTTTATTATCCTACAAAGTTTAGAAAGAGTTACAAGTTGCAACTAGCTTCTCATAAAACAGGAAGATACTGAAAGCCTAGATTATCACTAAGCTGCTGCTGCTGTTTTGGCAGATTTAGCCATATTGGGTTGGTATTTTAGCAATACCCCGCGATCGCCAATGATAAATCCTTGTTCTGGGTGTAAAAACACAATTTTGTAAAAATTAGCAGCAACTGCTTCTACATCTCTGTCTTTTTCCCAGGTTTTACCGCCATCGGTACTCATGAGTAAATTGCCACTACCGCCACTAATCCAAAGTTCGTCGGGTGTACGATAAGCCAAATCTAATAAACCCCAACTAGTAGCCAGTTCAGGAGTTTCAGCTTTTAGCCACTCATCTGGTTTAGTCGGGTCACTAAACTGTACCTGACCTCCTCTTGCTAGTAACCACAACTGCCCATCTTGAGCGAATCCCATATTTTCTACCCGACGGGAACTGTTGCGGTTATGAGGATCCCAAGCATCTTGTCCTGGTTTCCAAATTGAGTAGAAGCTGCCCTTAGCAGAAACGGCTACATATTTGCCATCAGCAGAACGTTCTAAGTTACGTACCACCCCTACGGC
This sequence comes from Anabaena sp. CCY 9402-a, assembly GCF_963920945.1. Classification (NCBI taxonomy): domain Bacteria; kingdom Bacillati; phylum Cyanobacteriota; class Cyanophyceae; order Nostocales; family Nostocaceae; genus Anabaena; species Anabaena sp. CCY 9402-a. Next base: position 21,540 of record NZ_CAWUDL010000002.1, on the reverse strand, counting down.
TGCTTCTACCTGAGCTTTCCAGTTCTTGCCACCATCTGTAGTTTTGTATATTGCGCCTACATCAGTAGCCATTTCAGCTGTATTCTCAGCCAAAGCATGAATAGAAATTGGATTACCTGGTAGCTGAGAACTTAGAGGAATGCGTGACCAAGAATGACCCTCGTCCGTGGTGTGCAGTAGCAAAGAAGGCTCTCCAGCAATCCAACCTTCTTGTCCAGCAAAACTTACTGAATCGAAGCGATACCGATCATCATCTAATTCCAATTTCAGAGGCTGCCAAGTGTCACCACCATCTCTAGTTTCTAAAAGAGTGGTGTTGCTACCAACAAGGAAACCATGTTGGGGATTGTTAGTAAAGCCAATATCTAGTAGTTTTGCCTTAGTTGGCACAGAAATTACTGCCCAAGGGTTGTAGCTTGTAGATGGAACTTTACTACAACCAATACACAAGAAAACGACCATCAACAAAACAAAGATTTTCTGCCAACTTTTCACAATAACCATCGATCTCATGAGATTTTTTTGTATTCGTTTCTAAATTTGTGTAAGGTTTCTCTAAAAGGTTTACCTATCGAGTAGAAAAAGCTGATTGAGTGTTGTTAGCAGTAGCGCGGCGTTTCGCCGGTGCTGAGTATAGTTTTCTCCTCTGCCCACTGCGCCCCTGCTTCCCTGCTTCCCTGCCTCCAGTCTCACTGCAAGCCGTAGAGACTAATAAAAAACAAAATGGCAAGACCCAAAGCACCAAAAATCAGGAGATTTTTTTGATTTGGGGTTAGGGTATTTACACCTAAACCATAACTGAGATTTTCTTTGAAACCGGATGCTGTGCCTGCTGGGCCAATATTGCTGAAAGCAGTTTTTTTAGCCGTACAAACAGGACAACGCCAATTTACTGGTAGTTCTACAAAAGGTGTCCCTGAAGTAATGTCATGCTTATCATCACCCTTTTCAGGTTCGTAAACATAACCACAGGCGCGACACTCGTAGCGGTCTAATGCTGTAGTTTCAACAGCTTGTTCGCTCATGACTCAGGTCTCGCAGAGAGGAATTATTAAATATACGTTAAAAATTATGACATATTCGTTAGACTTTTCTATCACCCTGACAAATGAATCAAATACCTGAAATCCGTTTGTTTCACAGATTTCAGAAAAACTAAACAGATATAATGTAAAAGAAAGTAACAGCGTTATTTACACTATAAGCGGTAGATATTCATTGTGTTTGTCCTTAGCGGTTACGAATACCTTCTAGGCTTTTTCATTATCTGTAGCCTAGTTCCTGCCTTAGCACTGTCTGCGTCCAAGCTTCTCAGACCCACGGGTAACAGCCTGGAACGTCGCACCACCTATGAATCTGGGATGGAACCCATCGGAGGGGCCTGGATTCAGTTCAACATCCGCTACTACATGTTTGCTCTAGTCTTTGTAGTCTTTGATGTAGAGACTGTGTTCCTTTATCCTTGGGCGGTAGCCTTTCACCGTCTGGGGTTATTGGCATTCATTGAAGCACTGATTTTTATTGCAATTCTTGTAGTCGCCCTAGTTTACGCCTGGCGTAAAGGAGCTTTGGAATGGTCTTAGATTCTAATTTAACCACCCAGGACAAAGAGCGCATCATCAACCCCATTGAGCGTCCTCAAGTCACTCAAGACCTGTCAGAAAACGTAATTTTGACTACGGTTGATGACCTCTATAACTGGGCGAGGCTTTCTAGTCTGTGGCCTTTGCTGTTTGGTACAGCTTGCTGCTTTATTGAGTTTGCAGCTTTAATTGGCTCACGTTTTGACTTTGACCGCTTCGGATTAATTCCCCGTTCTAGTCCTCGTCAAGCTGATTTGATTATTACAGCCGGGACAATCACCATGAAGATGGCCCCTCAATTGGTGCGTCTTTATGAACAAATGCCCGAACCTAAATATGTAATTGCGATGGGGGCTTGCACAATTACAGGCGGGATGTTTAGCGTTGATTCTCCCACGGCTGTGCGCGGAGTCGATAAACTGATTCCTGTGGATGTATACTTACCCGGTTGTCCTCCTCGTCCTGAAGCAATTATTGACGCAATTATTAAGCTGCGGAAGAAGATTGCTAATGATTCGATGCAGGAACGGGGTCAAATTAAACAAACCCACCGTTTCTACAGCACGACTCATAATATGAAACCAGTGCCAGAAATTTTAACTGGTAAGTATATGCAGTCAGAAACCCGCTTCAACCCACCCAAAGAATTAACAGAAGCCATCGGTTTGCCTGTTCCACCTGCGCTGTTGACAGGAAAGACACAGAAGGAGGAACAAGGCCGTGGCTGATGAAGAAGTAAAACCAGTTCCAACAGAGGTAGAGGCTATAGTCCCAGCCGGTCAAATTTCCCAGTGGCTGACTGAAAATGGCTTTGCTCATGAGTCTTTGACAGCTGATAAGAACGGCGTAGAGATAATTAAAGTCCAGCCAGATTTCCTGCTTCCTATCGCTACAGCTCTGTACGCTTACGGGTTTAATTATCTCCAGTTTCAATCAGGTATTGACCTTGGGCCAGGAGAGGATTTAGTCAGTGTGTATCACTTGGTGAAAGTAGGTGATAATGCTGATCGACCTGAAGAAATCCGGGTGAAGGTGTTTTTACCACGGGAAAATCCTGTAGTGCCTTCGGTTTACTGGATTTGGAAAACTGCAGATTGGCAGGAACGTGAATCATACGATATGTTCGGCATTATCTACGAAGGACACCCCAATTTGAAGCGGATTTTGATGCCTGAAGATTGGGTGGGTTGGCCTTTGCGGAAGGATTATGTCTCGCCTGATTTCTACGAGTTGCAGGATGCTTATTAGGTTATGCTGAAGTCCTAATTGCTGAGTGTCAGCTAGTGAGAATTTTAATGTCTCATCTTTAACCCTTCTCCGGCGGCGGAGAGGGGTAATGTTTTTTGGGGGTGGTTAGGGGTAGAGGCGTAGATATGATTATCTAAATCCACTAATACTTCTTTGAGATTTTCATGTCCTTGAACTAAAGCAATTTCATCTATGACCTGCCAATAAAAAAGGGCTTTTCACCCTTTTGTGATCATAAATTCTGTTGTGATTTACCCCCAAATAATTAGGGGGTAAATTGGTTAAAAGGTTTTTCGCATCAAGGGCATTTAGCCACGATTTGGTTCAACCCTAGCGAAAAATAGACCGCGAACCTTGACTTCTTTGGGTTCAGCCGCACCTAAATCAGTATCAGAGGGCTGTTCACTCTCGAAAGTACCAGCAATTTCACCACTTGCGCTATCCACTTTAGCTACTTGTAGAGAAATTTTACCTTTGAGAATTTCCGCACGCTTGACGTTAGCGCGGGTGAGTTCTTCATCATCAGATTGGGCTGGTAATGCTACAGCATTGTCATAGCCACTAACGATACCGCGACCTTTAGGATCGAGGAAAGCAGCACCACGATAGGAAGGTACTTTAAAAGTTCCTTCAAAGTCCGTGGAAGTATTGACACTGGTTAAACCAGGTTGGGTTTGAGCAACTAAGTTTTTAATAGTGAACAGAAATGGTACTAGTTCACCACCAGGCAGTTTTACGGTGATGGCTTGGAAGTCAAGACCATCTTTCTCTGCAAAAGTCAAGCTGTTATCAGGGTTGATAGTCAGATCGCCGGAAACTTGGTCAATGGTGGAAGTATATCTAGTCAACAATTTGCCGGCGACAAATTCGGCTTTTTGGCGTTTATTCGCAGGCTCTTCTTTGACAAAGAAATTGGTTGGTTCTAAGCAGAGTTCTTTAATGGCGTAGGACTGACTAGAATCCAATGGAATTGAGCCACGGCTTGTTTCTGCTAGTTGGGGGCATTTGTTAGCCAAGCCAGTGCCTCGAATTTGTTCGTAAGTGAGTATATCCCTACTGCTAGCAGCAGGCGCATCACTACAAGCAGTGAGTAGCCCCAAGCACACAGCTAAGAATGCAACAATTAAAGCGCGATACCTCATGGTCAACCTCAATGTCAAAAATTAGTATCTAAAGGGTTTGGGCGCATGGATGATTACACCCCGTTCCAGATCGGCATAAGTGCTTGAATAACGCGAAGATTGGCTTTGGCTTCGCGCTTTGCAAATACTGTAGGTATTTGCAGTGTCGCCTAAGTCGTTCTGTAGTATGTATGTATTGCCAATACATACAGCCCATTGCTTTATAAGGAAATCAGCCAGATCATACGATTTTTTTTAACTCAAAATCAAAGCACTCTGATCTCAATTAAGCACTCTTGATCCCATTTAGCTACGATAAGGGACTTGTGAGGCGTTACTGCTCACCAAATGAAAGCCCATAATCGTGAGTAAATTTGAGTAGACTTAATTGTAATGGAGAGAGTGGAATGAGTAAAAACAGTAGTTCTGAATCAGGGCAATTGCCCGAAAAGTTACAAAAGATTGCGGCTGTAGTGCATGATGTAGCCCAGAGTTGTCAAGGAGATGTGACAAACCTGTTAAAATTGCTACGCCAGTTGGAGTATTTACATCGAGAGATTCGAGATAGTTCCTTTCAGGAGAGTTTGCCTAATAACCGTCAGCAACTCTACGCATTGCTGAAAGATATTGAATCTGAGGGTGGTTGGCCTTATATCGAACGGATGAGGCTGCAAGCTTTTTTGAAATATTTGTTACAAGAGGAGGCTAGTCAAAACGGGGAGTTGGAAACCATTGATGGAATGTTAAGTAGCGATCGCCTCTCACCTTGATCTGATCAGCTAGACTCTAGCGATTTGCGCTGTTATCTTCACAGAGTGAGCGATCGCTGGCTTCTACATTGTTGTTGTGTTTGAGGTAATTATCTACCCAATAACAACCACGAGATAGTAGGTCATCCAGATGCAAATTCCAGAGAATAATCGTATTGTCATCACTAGCCGATGCTAACGTTTGACCATCAGGGCTAAAACTGACACTTAAGACCGGAGATTGATGCCCGTTGAGGGTTTTAATTAATTTGCCCTCACGGCTCCAAAGCTTAACTGTGCTGTCCCAATTAGCAGAGGCGAGGATTTCACCATTAGGACTGAAAGTTACAGCATTAACACTGTCGCTGTATCCCTTTAATAAGGTTTGTAACAAAGTTCCGTCTCGCCGCCATAGGCGAATTGTATTATCCCAACCGGCAGAAGCTAGCAATTGATCTTTGGGACTAAAAGTCACCCCTAGCACCCAGCTATCGTGGGGGGTAAAGGTTTTAATTAAAGTTCCATCCCGTCGCCACAGTTTGATGCTTTTGTCGTCGCTAGCAGAAGCTATCACCTGACCATCGGGACTGAAACTAACGCTGTTTACCCGCTCTTGATGCCCTTCTAAGGTTTTGAGCAAACTACCGTTACGATTCCACAGTTTGACGGTTTTGTCCCTACTAGCTGACACTAACAACTCACCATCAGGGCTAAAATTCACACTGATCACACCATCACTGTGTCCGAGGAGAGTTTTGAGTAAAGTCCCGTTGTGTCGCCAAAGTTTTACAGTTTGGTCATAACTACCTGAAGCGATAATTTCACCTTTGGGGTCAATACTGACGCTATTAACGATGTCTGTATGACCTACTAAAGTTTTGTAAATTTTTGTTTCGATTTTACCATTGACCAAATCTCGTCGCCAAAGTTTCACGGTGCGATCGCGACTTCCAGAAGCCAACATCTGACCATCAGGACTCCATGCAACGCTCAAAACCCGCCCCTCATGACCGTGCAGAATAGGTAGTGTGGTAGATTCAAGACTCCACAATCTCACACTTTTGTCATAGCTGCCTGATGCCAGCATTTTGTTATCTGGACTAAAAGCCACGCTAACAACTGCATCGCTATGACCTTTAAAAGTTTTGATTAATATCCCAGTTTGAGTCCAGAGGTTGATGATATTGTCATCGCTGGCAGTAGCTAACTTTTGACTATCAGTGCTAAAGCTCAGACTCCAAACTGTACTGGTATGTTGAGTTAAAGTCTTGTACATTTGAACATCGACAATATCTCGTTGCGTGCGCTCTATTTGCCAAAGTTTAACTGTTTTATCTCGACTGGCGGAGGCTAGTAGTTCACCATTGGGGCTAAAAGCCACGACTGTTACACCCAATTCATGACCTGACAAAGTTTTGACCAAGCTACCATTCCTCTGCCAGATTTTTACTGTTTTATCTTCACTAGCTGAGGCAATAAATCGACCATCAGGGCTAAAACTGACCCAATTTACTGCTCCTTCATGTCCCTTGAGTGTCGTGACTAAGCCACCGTCTCGTCGCCAGAGTTTGACAGTTTTATCTCTACTTGCGGTAGCTATTAACTCCCCATCAGGGCTGAAGGTGATGTTATAAATCCAATCTCCAGCATTATCAAGGGTTATGGATGGTTGTTGGTCAAATATTCCCGTTGTGGGGTTTTTGCGCCAAATTATTACAGTTTTGTCGAGGCTAGAAGAAGCCAGACTTTGACCGTCAGGGCTAAAACTCACGCTAGTTACAGCACTACTATGACCGACAAGACTTTGGCTTAAATTGCCATCACGATGCCATAACTTGATTGTTTGGTCAGTGCTTGCTGATGCCAATAATTTACCATCTGGGCTAAATGTTACACCCCAGACAATATCAGTGTGTCCTTCTAAGCGATTTAACTCTGTGACTCCATAAATTGCCTGTTGCAAGGCACTCACCACTCGCATTTGAGTTTCTGGGAGGATTCCCTTTGAGTGTTTAAGTTTTCTCCAAGCACGCAAACTTTCTAGTAGGGCATCAAATTGCTGATTAGAAGTGTATAAGGCTTCACTAGAGGAAGCGATCGCGCTAATTTGTAAGTTGGTTTCACTGCTTTCAGCGCGGATTGTTTGCATCTCTGCGGCTCTTTTTTGGATGTCAGCTTGCCACCACAGAGAGGCGATAGTGCTACCCATGATTGCTAACAGGACACCAGCTATGCGTGCTTCTCGCAATCGCCTTCGCAAAACCAAATTGAGTTGTTCTTGAGAAACCTGTTGAGCTACTTCAGCTTGCTTTTTTTCGCCTTTTACCTTCTCTAATTCAGCTGCTATACCGTGATTATTTTTTTGACGAATTGGTTCTACTAAATAATCATGCACCAGTTGGTAGCAATCGCCTGTTTCTTCTCGCCAACGTAATACTAACCCTGAACCGACTAAAATCTCTAAAATTAAGTCTCCAGATGAATCAAAATCGGATATTGCGTTACTATATTGTTCGATGACGTGGGCAAAATCAATTTTATTTTTTAATGGACGTGTACCTTTTTCATCAGTTAGCTCAAATAATAATTGCCAACTTAACGCTTCATTTTTTATCCCACAATCTTTGATAACCTCTTCTAACCATCGCTCTACTAATTTTTTCGAGCCACCACAAAGTTTATATTTTTCTAAAGTTGTAATATTCTCTGCTTGTAATTGTGCGCCTACTATTTGCAATTCAATTGGATGTACTTCTCCTATATCTCCTGCTAAATCTTGTACTAGTTTGTTAATTAGTTCACTGCTCATTTCATAGTGAGAGTTTTGAGTAAAGCTACATATAATACTTAAAGCATCCTCAATCGAAAAATTTCCTAAATAATAGCGAATATCTTTATCTAAAATATTTTGGTTGATTACACTTAAATCATATAAAATTTCACTACTACTCTTACTAAGACGTTCAAATTCCAATAAATAGTGTAAATAATCTTCTCTCAAAGAAATAATTATTTTTACATAAGGAATATTCAAACATTGACTCAAAAAATAATAAAAATTCATTCTTTGATCAACATGATTAATAAAGAAAAATTCTTCAAACTGATCAAGAATAATAATTATTGTGTAATTTCGTTCAACAATTAAGCGAATTTTTTCAATAATACTAGTCGGAGTAAATTCAACTAAACTTGAGATATCTGTCTGTGAGATCGCTTGATTAACACAGTTTCCTAAAGCAGAAATCCAATCAGTATACGCAGATAAAACAATGGATAAAGGGATACGATCACCAATAACTTTTCCCATAAGAGCAGGGACTAAACCTGCTTTCAAAATTGAGCTTTTGCCAACTCCAGATGGGCCATGAACTATGGTAAGTTTATAATCAGAACGAGTAATTCTTTCAATTAAACGATGAATATCTTGCTGTCTTCCAGATACAGCTATTTCCTGGGCAATATCATCAGGAATAGATGCTATTTTTTGAGATTCTAAAACTGAGTTTATTTTGTAACGTTGTGGTTGTAATTGACTAGCACCAATAAAAGCACGAAAGCCATATTGATGCTCAATTTGAATTTTTTCTTGTTTGATTTTAAATGCTTCTAGATAGTCATGCCGTTCGATAAAATAGAGCGATCGCAACTCGTCTAAAATTTCCAAATAAAGTGAAGGTTCATGGTGTACTTCACAAACTACCTTAGCCCATTCTAGGTTACTAATTGCTTCTTCTGGCTTTCCTAAATGCCATTGTGTTCTGGCTAATAATAATAGATATCTACTTTCTTGGTGGGGAGAAATTTCTGAGGATTGTTCTGCGATCGCTAGGGATGAAGTGACTAGTTCATGAGCTAATATCCAATTAGATTCCGTAATTGCGATCGCAGCTAAAAAGCTATAATCTTGAGCAATTTGTGCTGGGAAACCATATATTTTATGTAATTTTAAAGATTTGTGAGTTAATATCTTTAATTCTTCCCAGCCTTGTAAGTGTTGTAACATTTCACAGGCTGAAAGAATAAACTTAGCAACTAAATCTTCTCTTTGCGCTTCTGCCAATATCTCTAGACATTGTTGAAACCATAACAAAGCACGTTGCCAATAGCTACTCTTACTACCTCGGTGTAAATCTGCCATCCGGCGATAACACAAACCCAGGTGAAATGATATGATTGCCTGCCAAAGCTCATGAGAGTAATGACACTTGACAGCACCTAAATCTCTTAGCTTTCTTGCTTCCCTCTGCCACAAAGCTAGGCTTTTTTGGTAATGAGCTAAAGCACTATTAATTTGATCATTTGCATATTTATCTCTTCCCAAAACAAATTCTAAGCTAGCTTCTAGTCCCGGTTCTAATTGCAAACTATATAAGCGCAGTAAATCATTACGAGCTGACTCTATTTCGTGACGGTGTTGCGACTTAGGGTCTAAATTAAGAGCAGCATTAGATATAAATTTATCAGCACCTGTTTCTAACACTCTAGCAAATAAAGACTCAGTTTCTTCCCTAATTAAGGCAATTAAATCTTCTTTTGCAAGTTCAAATTTAATTGTGGTTGCTGCCCAACTTTTAAAATCAGGTGCTAACCTAGAAAGTGATGATGCTACTTCATCTTGTAGCCATAATACTAGCGGAAAAGGGAAAGTAGCTGCATAGATATCTCGTGCTTGATTAATACCAATAATTAAATCATCAAGAGAAATGATTGACTCTAGACCAAAAACCATTACAGATGATGGTAATGAATCTGTAGCAACAGCAGGTTGTTCTAGAAATAGTTCTGAGGATATGGTTGTATGTAAGGTGGTAGTAGATGAGGGCAAAAATAGCTCTCTGATATTCATATCTTGACTTTGAGAGCGTAGTTCATTTAGCATTTGCTCTCGTAGATGTTTATAATTACAACGTACTAAAATTAGAGCAAATTGGTCTTTAGAAAGCTTAATAGACCTAATTAGTCTTTGTAGAGAATGCTGATTATTATTAGTGATCGCTGTCGTCAGTTGGCATTGTGTCATAGTTATAAACTTTAGAAATAGGAATAAAATACAAAAATTTCACCACGGCAGAATGTAAAAGGCATAGTTAGCCTTTTACACTTTTATTCATCCAACGATTTACACATAAAAATGTGTTGTGTCAAAAAATGGATAATTGCTTTTGCAGCGTGCTTGTACCAATTTAAAATTAATCATAATTCAAACTTCCATAAAGTTGAGGATTTTAAGTTTGAATTTTGCGTATTGAGTTGCTTAAGCTATTGTTTTCTTACTTAACTTTTTGCCAAGCAACAACTTTTTCTGTCTCTGCTAATGCAGGGCTAATACCAAACCAACGACCTCTAGGATCTCGATATTCAAACAGATACATACTTCTGAGCAAACTCTGGTAGTCTGACTCTCCTTTAACACTCTGCTGTTGTACTACTTCAAATAGCAATTCCCACTGACATTCATCAATTGCTAATAGCAGATCATCACGGTAATCTTTAATGACAGCTTCTAAACAGTCTCTGGAAAATGGCGGATCTTGTCTTTGCAGACAACTGTAAAGTAACCCCAATAAATTACGTATGTGTCCACCACTGACACGACATAAACGATCTAAAGTTTCTGGTGAATCAAATAACTCTCTAATAAATTGCTCCCGGTCATTAGAGGTAAATTCTGGAAAAGCTCTTGCTAAAACCAACTGGCGCAGTAGAGACATCCCTGGTTCATAATCACTACCATCTCTTTGTCGCACCAGTACCATTGGTAAAACCTTGGGTGCAATACCCCCACCTAAGCGATTTTTGAGTGCTTCGTACTCATTAGAGAAAATTAATGCCAGTGGAATAGTGTAAACTAGATGACATTTAAGTCGGCGTAACTGTTCGCCTCTATCAATGAAGAGATATTCTGGTTGCGTTCGTCCAGATGCCATTGGACGCATATCTACTCGATCTAAGTTATCTACAATTACTACTAGTCCTTTTTGACCCCGTAACTTTAGCTGTTCAATTGCTTTTTCTAATATCTCTTCATTAATCGCTTGCAGAATGCTATTGGTACGAGGTTCTAAATACTGTCTCAGTTGATTGCGTAACTGAGTGCTATCTTTGGTTTTAGCTGTAATTTTGGCAATACCCAAGGAAAATTCGGCTTCTCCTGAAAGTTCTATGGGTGTTTGCAAAAAATCGCCTATTTCTCTAAATAAATTGGTAAAATAGCCTGGTTTTTGCTTGATACCAATTGCTTCTAAACTGACACTAACTTGACGAGCCACACTCAGTAGAATATCACTGATGTCAATATCTGCCATGTCTAAGTCTTGGCTGGACTCAAAATAAACTACATGAAATCCTGCTAGTTCTAGCTCTGCTTTGAGGCGTTGTAGCTCTGTTGACTTACCGCAACCAATATGACCTGTAAACAACTGACAGGTAGGCTCGTCAGGAGAAATACGACTGATTGTACGTTGTAATTCTTCGACAATCTTGCATCCACGCACATCAGCAAAATCTATATAGTATTGCTGATCTAACTTCACACTCATATTCAATGTGTAGCTAGGATTACACGCTTTGTAAAAGCGCGACAAGTTTAATGTATTTCCCATTTGCAGATGTAGATGCTATTTTCTGTCTTCTTAGACACTAATTATCTCTAACTTTTAGTGATACCCCGTATGTAATTATTCGTATTTTATTATTTATTTGTCATGAAAATTATCACTTATTTCTGACAACAGCTTCTTAAGTAATCTTCTGACAACTTGAAATTATTCTGGGATTGACAACATAGTAGTTCTCGTGTGCGTGAGATATACGGATAGGATCGCAATACTTGGCACTATATTTTTTAAACGTAAAATTTTTAAACGTAAAATTTTTGACAGTTTATTTTTGGCTTGCTTGATTAGGAGTTCTGTAATTGATAGTTGACACCCCAAGCTACATCCGAGATAAGGATTACACCTGAATTTTGTTAGGGTTGCTGTAAAGTGTTACTAGCAATCACACCACTTTTAAACAAGGCAGCTAGTTCATGACAGTATTTATACTGAACTTGACCGAGAATTTAAGCCTAACAATGAATTTAGCCTGTAATCTAAAGATGAGGTATTAATGCCTGAGATTGTATCTGTTTCTCGCAAAGATTTAGCCCAACGGCGCCAAAAATTACGCCGACAACGCCAAGTAAAAATTTTGCAAACGATTTGGCGTAGCATTGCCATCAGTGGACTAGCTGGTGGTTTGCTGTGGGTGGCTATCCAACCGATATGGGTGTTAAAAACACCTAAACAAGTATTGATAACATCAGGTAATCAATCACTTTCACAAGAGGCGGTTCGGTCGGTGTTACAACTATCTTATCCTCAGTCTTTATGGCGGATTCAACCCTCTGTTATTGCAGAATCCTTGAAGAAACAGCCTACTATTGCACAAGCGACTGTTAACCGTCGCCTTTTTCCTCCAGGATTAATGATCGAAATTGAGGAAAGAGTACCTGTAGCGGTAGCGCAAAAAACTAAGGAACAAGGAAATACTAATAAAGATAGTACAGGTTTATTAGACGCAAATGGGATTTGGATACCTTTAGAAAAATATATACTGATAAATCCTGACTTTAAATTGCCTAGTCTGAAAGTGATTGGATTACCAGAAAAATACGGCTCATACTGGAATCAACTGTATTCCTATGTCAGTCAAAGTTCCGTCAAAATTACGGAAATTGATTGCCAAGACCCTACAAACTTAAGATTGAAAACAGAAATAGGAAATGTCTATATCGGGGCTTTCAGTCCTCAATTGCCTGAGCAGATTAATTTACTTGCTAGAATGCGTAACTTACCCAAAAAACTCAACCCCAGTGAAATCGAGTACATTGACTTGACAAACCCTGACTCTCCATTAGTACATATGATCCAAAAAAAGGAGATCCTTAACTCTTCAAATCCTTAGTACCGCTACACTGAATGCAACATTTAAACAGCCTGTACTTCAAGACTTTTAAGGCTTAGAACTATATATTTAATTTCGCCATATTGCACTAGCAGTAGACTGTTCTATAACTGATAAGCAGAGTCTCTCTTTTTGGGGAATTCCCTGATGAACCACAGTTATAGAACTAATTTTTGCCAAAACTTGGAATTATTCCCAATTGTGAAACCTATAAACTATATTATTAAGGCAGATAAGACATACTGTGGCTTATATTTGCAAGTTGTGTTATAAACTCATAATTTTTAGAGATGTTTTAGTAGTATTTTTATTAAATGTATGTCTAAGTGCTTAGATTTAACCCCTAGAACTAATCATCAAGGAATCAAAAACATTTATTACAAGTATTACTTTTCTAAAATCTGTAAAAATAAACACAACTAATGTCTAGTACAGACCACAGTAAGTAAGATAAAAAGCAATAGTGTGAATAGTAATAGCAGTGATCAATTTCCACCCTTAACAAAGAAAGTGTATCGTGTATGCCAAAGGTATACTATGCAAAATCGACAATGTGGCAAAAATATTAATATCTTGTTGAAGTTATACAGATCAATTTTAGGTGAATATAGGTATACTTCTCTAGAATTAGCTGTGCGACCAGCTGCCTTTGTAGCTTATGCCATAGCCAAGTTTCCCACTGACAATCCTATTAAGGCTGGAAGTGGTGACAACAATAAATAACAGTGCCATAAATTTTGGCCATGTCGAACTATAGTTGACTTCTAGGCAAATAACATCGGAAATAAAGTCGTTTATCTACCTTTCTGAATCCAATGACACTTGATAATAACCAAGAGCTTACCTATAAAAACTCCCAATCTTTGGGGCAACCTGGTTTCTCCTTAGCAGTAAACGCATCTAACCCCTTTAATCATTCTGGACTGAATTTTGCACAAAACCACGACAGCAAGAAAATTAATACTGAAAGTGGCAGAATTGGTGAGATTGTTCCAGGACGGGTAGCCAATATTAAAGTGATAGGTGTAGGTGGTGGTGGTGGAAATGCGGTGAACCGCATGATTGAATCTGATGTTTCTGGGGTAGAGTTTTGGTCAATTAACACGGATGCCCAAGCTTTGACTCTAGCAGGTGCGCCTAGTCGGTTACAAATTGGACAAAAACTCACACGAGGTTTAGGGGCTGGTGGTAATCCGGCTATTGGTCAAAAGGCCGCAGAAGAATCGAGGGATGAAATTGCTACAGCTTTAGAGGGTGCTGATTTAGTGTTTATTACTGCTGGTATGGGAGGCGGCACTGGTACTGGTGCTGCGCCCATTGTCGCAGAAATAGCGAAAGAAATGGGCGCACTAACTGTTGGTGTGGTGACACGTCCTTTTGTCTTTGAAGGTCGTCGCCGTACTACCCAGGCAGAGCAAGGTATTGAAGGACTCAAAAGTAGGGTTGATACACTAATTATTATTCCTAACAATAAGCTATTGGAAGTGATTCCTGAACAAACACCAGTGCAAGAAGCTTTTCGCTATGCAGACGATGTATTACGTCAAGGTGTGCAAGGTATTTCCGATATCATTACGATTCCTGGCTTGGTAAACGTAGACTTTGCTGATGTTCGCGCTGTAATGGCTGATGCAGGCTCGGCGTTGATGGGAATTGGTGTGAGTTCTGGAAAATCAAGAGCGAGAGAAGCTGCGATCGCCGCTATTTCTTCACCACTGTTAGAATGTTCTATTGAAGGAGCTAGAGGAGTTGTCTTTAATATTACTGGTGGTAGCGATCTGACTCTACATGAAGTCAATGCTGCCGCAGAGACGATCTACGAAGTTGTTGATCCTAACGCTAATATTATTTTTGGTGCAGTCATTGATGACAGGCTACAAGGTGAGGTCAGAATTACTGTGATTGCTACTGGATTTACTGGGGAAATACAAGCAGCACCCCAACAGAGTGTAGCTAATGCCCGTGTAACAACTCCACCTAAACGGCAATCTTCGCAGCCACCAGCTGCTAATCCACCAGCAGTCACTCCAGAGCCTAAAGAAAAGTCTGGTTTAGATATTCCTGACTTTCTCCAGAGGCGACGCACACCACCACGGAATTAAGAGTTTAGATTTGAGATTATTAAAATTTGTAGTCTTAGGTCAGGCTGAGTGCTATATAAAATCTGTTAATTCTCAAGCAGAGAGATAGGGAAAATGCAGTGGTTAGCAGTATTGTTGCTATCTGCGTAAATATCTGTTTGTTAACAAATCAACATCAATCTTGGTTGATGTTGATTCGTGAACCAACGGCTTTGTCGTATTGCCTAGAAAAAACTTGCCTTGCCGTAACTTCAGGATAGAGCAAATTACAGATGTGGCAATAAATGTCAGTTATTTTAGTTTTTTATTTTTGCAAAGTTTGCGCGATCCACTTAATGACTTGATGAGCAAGGCGAGTACCATCCAGCCTGTCAATTTCTCTCAATCCGGTGGGACTGGTGACATTTACTTCCGTCAAGTAACCGCCAATCACATCAATACCCACAAAAATTAAACCGTCTTGACGCAATTTTGCAGCTACTTGGGAGCAGATTTCGTACTCTCTGGGGGTGATGTCGGTTTTAGCCACTGTACCGCCAGTTGCCATATTGTTGCGAAAATCACTCCCACTAGATAGACGATTGAGTGCGCCAATAGGCTCTCCATTGAGGAGGATAATCCGCTTGTCTCCTTCTTTAGCCTCTGGTAAATAAGTTTGTACCATGACTGGTAATCGACCTTGGTAGGTACTGAGTTCAACTATAGAATTAAAATTGCGATCGCCTGATTGCAAAAATAAAATCCCTTCCCCAGCTTTATTACCTAGTGGCTTGATAATCGCTGCTCCTTTAGCTGCAACAAATTGGCGAATTAACTCCTTATCAGCACTCACAATGGTTTCTGGAATGGCATTGGTAAACTGGAGAGCATACATTTTTTCGTTTGCGTCTCGGATACCACTGGGATTGTTGATCACCAAAGTTCTATTTTGGTCAATGTAATCCAGAATATAAGTAGCGTAGAGGTAAGAATCATTTACAGGTGGATCTGTCCGCATAAATACGGCATCCATCGTTTCCAGGGACAGGAAGGGACGCTGGCTCAACTTATACCAAGGATTCGCCGCTTTCCAGCGTCCCTCTAGCAACTCCACTGGTGTAATTTCCACCTGCTGTAACATCGCCCAAGCTTTGCTGTCTACTACACTCAGCCAGTTAACCTGAGTTACCCACACTTCATGTCCCAAAATTTGTGCTGCTTCCATCAAAGCAACGCTTGTATCATGACACGGGTCAAGCTGATGGATGGGATCAATAATAAAAGCCAGTTTCACACTTTTTGCCTCAATCGCCAGAACATTCCCAGGATAGTCAATTTAGATTATCTCAAGAAATACAGGTGATAGGTGACAGGGGACAGGTGACAGGAAAGAGAGTTTGATTTATTTGTTTGGTTTTTACCCTATTCCCGACTCTCTACTTACTAGCTACTTGCTAATAATTCATCTAGCTTTCCTTTAGCTTCCAAAGCGTGGATATCATCACAACCACCCACATGGCGATCGTTGATAAAAATCTGTGGTAGTGAACGTCTTCCATTTGCTCTTTCTGACATTTTAGCCCGTGCTGCTTCGTCTCCATCAATACTGTATTCAGTAAATTCAACACCCTTTTGAGTCAGCAAATTTTTGGCGCGGATGCAGAATGGGCAAGTCATCCAAGTGTAAATTTCTACCTTAGCAGCCATAAAGTCCTTGTGTAGTTCAATATCTATTAATTTTAGAACTTTACTTTTGCAATTTAGTAAAAAGGACGGCTGCTTCCTAACTAAGAAGGAATTGCAGCCGCCCTTGTATAATCTGAATAATTTCTGGAAAATCAGATTGAGACTGATAGCAAAGGCTGTTTCTTTTTAAGCTGCGATGCACCCACAGCAAATAAACCAAGAGCAGCTGCTGTAGCTGGCTCAGGTACTTTTTTAGGTGGTGGTGGCGGAGCGATATAATATCCTCGACCTGTACCGCTATCACCATTGAAAGTTTTGTTATCAATAGTGCTTTTACCGTTAATACTTTGGTAGCGCACGCCTAAATTACTTAGGGTAAAGCTGCTAACATTACCTGTGAAAGCAAGGATAGGCGAGAAAGTAGCCGCCTTGTCACCAGTGCTAACACCACCATTTGCACCACCCTTGCAGTTATTACCGTTAGTGAAGCAGACATCAACGTCGCCAAAATGATTGGGAAATGCACCACTTCTATCTTTAGTAAACAAACCAGAGACTCGTGTGCTTCCAGAAGTGTTGGTGTTTCCAATTCCTAGTAGGGTATTACTAACGTCAAAACCTAAAGCAGATGTTCTAGAGGTGATACCGTCACTAGATGTATTAGATAGGATGATATCAAATTTTGCTTCAGTCTTAATATTAGAGCCACTACCGATTGTATTGAATCCTAGGAATGTAAAGGTTGCTGTAGATGAGAGTCCTTGAACATTTTGTGTACTAACGTTTCCGTTGAAGTTAATTTCAAAAGTCTTATTTATATCTGCGGCGGTAATTGTGACACTACCGCCGCCTTGGGAAAAAGTAAAAGCTGAAGCAGAAGGCATTACAACTAATAAACAAGCCCCAAATCCATAGAGGGCAGATAGCCTAAAAATTATTTTTTGCACAGACATTGATAAACTTAGCCAACTTAGTAACTTGTATACATCAAAAATAATTGAGTATAAAAGATATTGTCTACTCTTTTACAATATATTCATTGTAGCTTCAATTAAAGGCTTGAATTTAATAAACTACCGTATAAATACTGCTATTAGCTATACTTTTATTTTATAGAGAATATTTAAGTAAGTTGATTTGATTATTTATATATTATTCACAAAATCAACATAAATTGGTTGCTAAAAAATGCAATTTGATGAGCGGTTGTCTGTAATCTTAAACTTTAAAATAAAAAACTCAGTGATAAAACTGAGTTCAAGGATAATATTTACTTTTTTTCTGTATTTATCAAGAGTCTACAGCGTATTGAATCAACTGGCTAAGACGATGACGTAGGGTTTCTAATCCTAAACGCTGACTTGCTGAAATAAACACGGCTAGGGGAAACTCTTCTTGAGCTAAAGCTAGAGTCTGGCTATCTACTTGATCAATTTTGTTAAAAGCCACCAACGCCGGACCGGGAGTTATGGGCATTTGGGCGAGAATTTCCCGAACTGAGCGAATATGACTCAACCAAGCCGGATGGGATAAATCTACTAGGTGTAATAGGGCATCCGCTTCTGTTACTTCTTCCAAAGTGGCACGGAAGGCATCCATTAGTGATGGAGGTAGCTCATGGATAAACCCTACAGTATCTGTAATCAGAATTTCTTGGGTTTGTCCATTCTCGTCACCAGGAATCACTAAACGGCGTGTAGTGGGGTCAAGAGTTGCAAATAATTGGTCTGCTGTGTAAACTTCCGCATTGGTGAGAGCATTTAACAGGGTAGATTTACCAGCATTGGTATAACCAACCAAAGCCACTGAGGGAACTTCCTGATGTTGTCGTCTTTGGCGTAAGCGTGAACGGTGGGCTTGTAATTGATCAACTTCTTGTTGTAGTCGGGAAATACGTCTTTGAATTGTGCGGCGTTCGGTTTCTAATTTAGTTTCACCAGGGCCGCGAGTCCCTATACCACCCCCCAGTCGAGACATTGCTTGACCTCTGCCGGTGAGCCTGGGCAGCATATATTCTAACTGTGCCAATTCTACCTGCAACTTACCCGCGCGGGATTGAGCGCGTTGAGCAAAGATATCTAATATAACTTCAGTGCGGTCAACTACGCGAATACCAATTTGCGCTTCTAAGTTGCGGACTTGGGCGGGTGAGAGGGCGCGGTCAAAGACGACGAGGTTACAACCCAAGGTTTGGGCAGTGAGGGCGACTTCTTGGACTTTGCCTTCACCGATAACGGTTTGGGGATGAATGCGCGATCGCTTTTGTTGTACTGTCTGTAATACATCACCACCAGCCGTATCTACTAATCGCGCCAGTTCTGCTACGGTGTCGTGGAATTGTTGGAGTGACATTTGCTCCGTCATTACACCCACAATTAACACGCGATCGTGGTCAGAATCTACATCCTGGGCGACAAATTCCCGGCGGAACTCTGCTTCTAGTCCTTCCACCAAGTCGATAAAATCTTGGTCTGCCAGATTATCTAAATCTAGTGGTGGTGATATGCTCCAACTGGGAGACTGACCATTATTTGATCCTGCGATCGCTGCACTAGGAATCAAAGCACGGGCATCTTGAGGGACTAAGTGCGCTAAATAAGCTTCTTTAACGTAACCTGTAGCCCCACCACCGCGCCGTGTAAAGCCTGTCCCAGTAATATTAATGATTACTAAAGCATCTAAACGTTGCATTGCCATTGCTGTTAAAGCCCCTTCATTCGGCGGTTCTGCCTTAAGATGGGTGGCTAGACAACGAATACCACTGAGACGTTCCGCACCATAACGTGGCAATTCCATTGGCGGGATTTGCGTTTGACGCGGTGTGCCTACGCCAACACGAATCACTTGTCCGCGACGGTTGACGTAGGCACACACAGGTTGATTAATTTCCGTGCTAATTGCTGCCAGACGCTGGGAGAACTCAGGCGTGGTGATGCGATCGCCTGGTATGCGCTGGTGGTACAGTCGCTGTAGTTGTTTCAGCTGACTGGACTTTAAACCCTGAAGATTACCGAAAATAGTTTCTATAGGCGTTTCGACCAGTTAACTGGCCCCCCGAATCCTTCTATTGTCTATTTTACAACAGTGCTAGGGGTGCAAACTCAATCTTTTAGGGGGTGCATAGGTCAGTGGGGGCGATCGCGGTTAATTCCTAGTTTAAAACTGAGGCTTAATGTACATATCCCATATTTCTTTTAGCCGCTTTGCATCTGATCCAGAAATTTGCCCGATTTTGGTGATTAACAAAGACTTTTCCAAGCAATCCAATCTAGACAGCCGCACAGTTGAAGCAACACGCAAGCTACTTGTAGACCAATCATTGAGAACTACATCAGTTTGTGTGCGCGGTTTAGCAGATGTAACTATTGCTGCGACAACATCATCCCCATCTAACCACAAAACCAGCACAGGACGCTTTTTAGAACCGCCACCACTAGTAAAGGGAATGTCTGCTACCCAAAACTCACCTGCTTGGATAGTCATCATAAAGTCCTTCGTCTTCTGGTGCATATCCTTTCAAAAAGGCATCATGACTACGGATTTTTTCAAGTGTTTCTGCTTTTTGTTGGATGGTGATTACCCAACGTCCGGTAGTAATACTGTTTAGGATTGGTTCTGGGAGATGTAATTTTTCTCCTGGTTGCAGTTCAATTTCATAAATCAACTTAATCAATTCACTATTCATAATTTTGCGTTAAGTGAGTAGAAATTTACTCTGTGATTTTATTTATGAATATCTCTTAGTTTATCAGCTGTTCCTTTCAGGATTATAATCAACACATACAATTGCCCCTATCTCATCCAGCAATGGTCACTACGCGTAACGCTTCAGAACAAAGAGTTGTGTTGAGGAATATTAGCTGGCAGACTTTTGAAACGATGCTAGCTGATATGGGAGAAGACCGGACTTCCCGAATGACTTATGACCAAGGAATGCTGGAAATCATGACCCCACTTTTCCCCCATGAGTATTGGAAATGTTTAATTGAACGCCTGATTTTTGTGCTAGGAGAAGAGTTAAATTTAGAAATTCTTCCGGCGGGTTCTACAACATTTAAAAGGGGAGACTTGCGGCGTGGTGCTGAACCTGATGGCAGCTACTATATTTGTAATGCAGTATTGATGAGGAATAAAACGGAGATTGATTTAAATACTGATCCAGCACCAGATTTAGTAGTAGAAATAGATTTGACTAGTTCTTCACTAGATAAATTCCATATTTACGCTTCTTTGGGTGTGCCTGAATTGTGGCGTTATGATAATGGATTACTTTATATTTATCAACTGCAACAAGGGCAATATATAGAGTGTAATAGTTCACCGATGTTTAACCAGTTGAATTTAACTGAAATTCCTAAATTTTTAGAAGAAAGTCAGCGAATTGGTGTGATGGCGATGACAAGAAACTTCCGTAGTTGGGTGAGGGAACAGCTAGGAATTGAGAAATAGTAGATTGGGAGGAACTGTAATCAAGTTACTAAATTCAGAACTTAAACTGAATTAACCTCAAAAAACTTCTCCAAATCCGAATCAATTTTTGCAGTAAACTATCGAGAATTTGTTTCCTCCGCATATCAAACAGAGTGTTCACAAAGTCTGGATTGATTTCAACAGCCTTGTTAATGCTTTCAATAGCCTCTATCCATCGACCTAATTTTAATAATGCAATTCCCCTATAATACCAAGCTTGGTGAAAATCTGGTTTAAATTTCACAGCTTGGTCGTAGGATGCGATCGCCTCTTCTTTGCGTCCTAAATCTGATAGCGCAATGCCGCGATAATACCAAGCTTCGTGATCATCTGGTTGAAATTTGACAGCTTGGTCGTAAGATGATATTGCCTCTTCATTACGTCCTAAATCTGATAGTGCATTGCCGCGATTTTTCCAAGCTTTGTGATCATCTGGTTTAAATTTCACAGCTTGGTCGTAGGATGCGATCGCCTCTTCTTTGCGTCCTAAATTTCTTAGCACAGTACCACGATTGTTCCAAGCTTTGTGATCATCTGGTTGAAATTTCAGTGCTTGGTCGTAAGATGCGATCGCCTCTTCATTCCGTCCTAAATTAAATAGCGCAAAGCTGCGATTGTACCAAGCTTGGTGAAAATCTGGTTTAAATTTCACAGCTTGGTCGTAGGATGCGAT